>NZ_RZOL01000520.1:0-3651 GCF_004022985.1 Mesorhizobium sp. M7A.F.Ca.ET.027.02.1.1
GACAGATGCAGTGTCTGCAGCGAGGAATTGCATCCCCACCGGGCCGACGACCTGCCCGCCTATCTGGTCATCGTCATCGTCGGCCATGTCGTGCTGGGCGCCTTCATGGGCGTTGAGGCCACGTCGACGCTGTCCACATGGCAGCACATCGCCATCTGGGTTCCGCTGACCATCCTTTTGTCGGTTGCGTTGCTGCAGCCGATCAAGGGTGCCGTCATCGGACTGCAATGGGCCTTCTATATGCACGGCTTCGGCGGCGAGCACGACGTGATCGAGCCGCATCCCGGAGCCTAGGCCGCAGCCAAGAATGCTGCCTGGCGCAACATACCGACCGTGAAAGGCCACTTTCGCTTGCCAGAAGTTTCCGCTAGGTCCTGCGCATGGACGGTATGACCAAGGCGGAAGTCGACAGGATCGAGCGGAGCATGATCGCTCATAGCGACCGGCCAATTCGCCCGCGCGACGCGGCAACCCTCATCCTGCTCGACCGCAAGGACGATGACGTGCTGGTTCTGATGGGTCGCCGTCATGCCGGCCACGCCTTCATGCCGGGCAAGTTCGTCTTTCCCGGCGGCCGCACCGATCCGGCCGACAGCCGCATACCGGTCGTCGCCGCATTGCACCCGGAGCAGGAAGCCAGGCTGATCGCCGGACCGGGCCGCACAAGCGCCGCACGAGCCCGCGCCATCGCCCTGTCCGCCATCCGCGAAACCTATGAGGAAGCCGGGCTGCTGATCGGCCGCAAGGGTGCTTTCGCAACCTCCAGGTCCGATTGGCAAGGCTTTGCCGAACACGGCGTGCAACCCTCTCTCGACATGCTGCGCTTCGTTGCGCGCGCCATCACGCCGCCCAACCGCGTGCGCCGCTTCGACACCCGCTTTTTCAGCGCCTGGCGTGACGACGTCGCCGTCGAACTGCCCGGTGGCAGTCCCACCAACGAGCTCGAAGAGCTGGTCTGGCTGCCGCTCGCCAAGGCCAGGGAAGCCGACATACCCGACATCACCCGAATGATCCTGGACGAGCTGGAAAAGCGCCTCGCCCATGATCCACTGTTGCGTCCAGGCGGACCCGTGCCCTTCTACCGGCTTGTCCGCAGCCGCTTCACCCGCGAACTTCTCTAGAGCAATTCCAGGAAAAGTGTGACGCGGTTTTCCCTGGAAAAGCGCTCAGCACTTTCCTTAGATCAAACAGGCAGAGTATTCAGCATCCCATGACGGTCGATACCCAACCACAGGGCGACGAACGCGTACACTGGCTGCCGATGGTGGCGGCGATCTCGTCGATCAGCGTCGTCGGCATCGCCATCGGCCTCGGCATGCCGCTGCTCAGCGTCATCCTTGAAACGCGCGGCCATTCGGCTTCGATGATCGGCCTCAACACCGCCGTTGCCGGCCTCGCCTCGATCGCCGGTGCGCCGCTGGCGACTCCGCTCGCCATGCGGTTCGGCGTTGCCTGGACCATGATCGCCATGATCGCCGCCGGCGCGCTGGCCTTTGTCGGCTTTCATTTCGCACCCGATTTCTGGATGTGGTTTCCACTGCGCATCGTGCTGCACATCGCGCTGACGGTGCTGTTCATCCTGTCCGAATTCTGGATCAGCACCTCGGCGCCGCCGCACCGACGCGGCCTTGTGCTGGGCATTTACGCCACTGTCCTGTCGCTCGGCTTTGCCGCCGGACCGTGGCTGTTCGCCCATCTCGGCAGTTCCGGCTTCAGGCCGTTCGGCGTCATCATCGCCTTGGTGACGCTGGCGGCGATACCCGTGCTGGCAGCACGCAACGAGAGCCCCTCGATCGCCTCGGATGGCGAAACCAGCAATTTCCTGCGCTACATCTGGCTGGTGCCGTCGGCGACCGCAGCCGTGCTGGTGTTCGGCGCGGTGGAAACCGGCGGCTTTGCGCTCTTCCCGATCTATGGCAGCCGCATCGGCTATTCCGAGGCCGATGCGGCCCTTCTGCTGACCATGATCGGCCTCGGCAATGTGTTGTTGCAGATCCCGATCGGCATGATCAGCGATCGCGTCAGCGATCGCCGCTACCTGCTGATTGCCTGCGCCACGGTCGGTCTTATCGGCACCGTCTTCATGCCCTTCTTCGCCCAGAATTGGCATTTGATGGCCGCGCTTCTGTTCGTCTGGGGCGGCGTCGTCGCTGCCATGTACACGATCGGCCTTGCCCATCTCGGCTCGCAGCTTTCCGGCCATGAACTGGCGTCGGCCAACGCCGCCTTCGTGCTGTGCTACGGTGTCGGCATGGTGCTCGGCCCGCAGGCGATCGGCATCGGCATGGATGCGTTCGGCCCGTCCGGCTTCGGCTGGTCGCTCGGCCTGTTCTTCGCCGCCTATATCGCTTTGGTCGCCGTCAGGTTGGTTCGCAAGATCCTGCTGTAGCGCAACTTCCGCCAGCCTGCATTTGGCGCGCACGGTGGCAGGCTGCTGACAGAACCGTGTCAGGAGCACAGGGCTAAAAGAGTGTCCCAAAACACTTGAGGACACTTCCATGATCGACAGCGGCTTTGAAACCACATCGCTACGAATGACACTGCTTCTGCTCGTGACCTTCCAGGCTCCGGCCGCCGACGTCGACCGCATCATGGATGCTGTGGTGGCGATTGCGCCGCTGGCCATGGGCAAATATGACCGCAATGCCTATCAGTCGGCGCACGGCATCGAACGCTACAGGCCGCTTGACGGTGCGGCCGCCGGTGCCGAAACCGAATTGCGGCGGCGGCCCGGCACGGTCGAGGTTTCCTTCGAACTGCCGGACGACCAGGGGCTGGCCGCCCGCGTCGTCGAGGCGATTTTCCAGGCCCATTCCTACCAGGAACCGGTGATCCGCATTCAGCCGATTCTCGCCAGCCGTTCCAAGGGACTGGACGACCGCGCCAATCCGAATCGCTGGTGGAACACGACCGGAGACTGGAAGAAGGTTGCTGCACCGGCGACGGAAACCGCATGATTTCCGTTCACCAGCAGGCTCAGGCGGGTCGCACTAGGCTTGCCGGGCTTGACTTTCCGGGCGCGTTCTTTATGTGTCGCGCCAAGTTTCCCGCGTCCGGGTGTTTCCCCGTGCTCCAGCGGCCAAAACCCCACGAACAAACGGACTGATATCATGGCCAAAGCCGCAAACATCAAGATCAAGCTTCTGTCGACCGCCGACACCGGTTTCTTCTACGTGACCAGCAAGAACAGCCGCACCAAGACCGACAAGCTGTCGTTCCGCAAGTACGACCCGGTCGCCAAGAAGCACGTCGAATTCAAAGAAACCAAGATCAAGTAATCTGGTTTCCCGCTGCAATGCCGAAACGCCGCCCAATGGGCGGCGTTTTTCGTTTGTAACCAGTTGATTTCGTTGCACGTGAGCAGAGACTGCAGCCAAAAGGATTGACCCTTCGCCAAGGTTGCGGCACCCTTCGCCGTGGGTTGGGTGTCATGAACAAGGCGCCTATGGATGTCGAAGAAGGTGAAAGCTGCAATCATTGCAGCCCTTGTCGCTCTGGTTGCTGGCTTCGCCGTCAGCAACGGGCTGATAAGCCAGCAGACGGCCGATGAGATCAAGGCCAGGACTGACCAGGTTCTGAGTGAGGAAGAGGCCGCACCGCCTGCACCTCAGCCTGACAGTCCCGCCGCGCCTTCCACGGAACCCCCTGCCT
>NZ_RZOL01000521.1:0-3621 GCF_004022985.1 Mesorhizobium sp. M7A.F.Ca.ET.027.02.1.1
GCCGTCTTGTGGCACGTTTGCGCAAGCCTCTGTCGCAAGTCATCGACAGGGCCGCGGGTTGGTTCCGCCGCCTGATATCGAATTGGAGGGAAAGTCTTATCAATTTGTTGGGGTTGGTGCGTCATAGTAGCGACGGCTAACGGAGTTGAACGGGATGAAGCTCGATCTGTCGCCGACGAGCTGGGGCAGGGTGATCGCTGTCACGGTAGTCGGTACTGCATTCTTCATTGCCGTGGCGTTCTTCGTCGATTCCTTCAATTTCCCCTATCTTTCGCCCGAGGCCGTGTGGCGGGCGAAGATGACCGACTTGTTGCTGCCTTTGGTGCTGGGCGGCTCGTTTCTGTTTTTCCTGATGTGGAAGATTCGCCAGCTGGCCATCGCGCAGCGCGATCTCAGCATCATCGCCGCGACAGACAGCCTGACGGCGGTGCTGAACCGTGGCGCCTTCTCTATGCTGGTCGAAGCCTATCTCGAGCAGACCCGAAAGCAGGAGCAGACCCGTTCGGGGGCGCTGCTGATCATCGACGCCGACCACTTCAAGTCGATCAATGACCGCCTGGGTCACGATTGCGGCGACCAGGCGCTCAAACTGATAGCGCAGGCGATCAAAGGGCAACTGCGTGGCGGCGATATCGTCGGCCGCATCGGAGGCGAAGAATTCGGCGTGTTTCTGCCCGGCGTGGACCCCTCGCAATCCTGGGTGGTCGCCGAAAGCATCCGCCGGCGTATCAGGGAGATGGAATTCTCACCCGGCGGCAGGCCTTGTCCGCTTTCCGTCAGCATCGGCGGCACAAGCTTTACCGGCCCGATCACCTATGAGGAAATCTTCTCCGCTGCCGACAAAAGGCTTTACACGGCCAAGTCGAACGGACGCGATCAAGTCAGCTTCGATCCGGCCGGAACGTCTCCGGCGCCTCCGCCCGGGGTTGCCACCGTGCATTGACGGTGGAAACTTGCAGCCGGCTGATCGGGAAGCTCTCGAAACCGATGCAGACCGCTTTCTCTACGCTTTCAAATATTGCGACCATGTCCAAGAATCTTACGGATAGCATACCGGCTCGATAGGCCATGGACGGCAACCGCTTGACGGTATATTCCCCCGCATAGGCGATGTTTCGTTGTTGGTAGAAACGGTTCTGACTCCTGAGTTTCCAAGCGTTCCGGCCGACTTGCGATCATGATTTTTGATGCTGGGGGGCATGTGGCGGGAACGGTCAGGTAAGCACAGCTATTATGATCCATTTGTTCAACGGCTTTCAGGATCCCTTTGGCGGCAGTGATCTCAAGACCTTGGAACTCTATCGGCTGTTGAGCGCCGATTCGGAAGTGCGCCTTTGGGCTGCGTCATCGAGGGCTTCAGATGAATTAACGCGGCAATTCCCGATACGTCGTATTTCCCCGCTTACGCGAAAAGTTCCGGATGGCGGCACTTACGTCTTTCTCGGAGCGCATTGGCGCAACAAGATGTGGCCTTACCTGATCCCACGGCCGCGCCGGCTGATTTACGACTTCAACACCCTTCATCCGAAGGTTCTCAACCTTACCACGCGCATGCCTCGGAGCCTGGGATGGCCCGCCGCCGAGATCGTGCTTGTTTCTGATTTCCAGAAGCGATTGCTCCAAATCGAAGGCACCGTGCACCCATCTCCGATCGAGATCGAACGTTTTTCTCCACGGCGTCTGGATTCGGATCGTCCGTTCACCGTCGGACGCTTAAGCCGCGATGGGCCGGGCAAACATCATCCCGATGACATACCCCTGTACGAGACATTGCTGGCCGAAGGCACAGCCTTGCGGATTCAGGGCGGGGCAGGGCTCAAGGACAGCCTCATGCCGCATCCGCAACTCGAACTGTTCCCACCCGGCCGATTTTCCGCCGAAGAGTTTCTGCAGACGCTCGACGTGTTTTATTATCGCACCGGTTGGCACGTGGAAACCTTCGGTCGCGTCGTGTTGGAGGCGATGGCCTGCGGTTTGCCTGTGGTCTGCCATTCCCATGGCGGCTATTCCGACCACATAAGGCATGGCGAAAACGGTTTCTTGTTCGAGACGACTGAACAGGCGTTGCGCATCCTTGCCGATCTCAAAGCCGATCCGACATTGCGGGCGACAGTGGGAAAAAGGGCGAGGGAGTCCTTCGAGCAGATCTATTCTTCCCAAGCTGTGCGACAGAGGCTGGATTTCTATTTGCGTTAGCCCGGCGTCTGAAACCGACTACCCGGCCGGTTTGGCATCCAACTCGACATCGCGTTAAAGGGTGAGCACCCGAATGGCCTCCGGATGGGTGGCAGGCTTCGGCGCGGAAACAGACTGGGCAGGACTTCTATCGATGACATTGATGGGCGCGGCGGCACTGCTGATCCTGATCCTGACTTACGCCGGTGTCGCCATTGGCCGCATCCCCGGTCTGCGCCTCGACCGGGCAGGGATCGCGCTGCTCGGCGGGGCCGCGATGATCGCCATCGGCGCGCTCAGCATGGAGGATGCCTACCGGGCGATCAATTTCGACACCATCACGCTTCTGCTCGGCATGATGATCGTGGTGGCGCATCTGAAAGTGTCAGGCGCCTTTCGCGGCCTTGGTGCCATCGCCATCGAACACGCGCACGCGCCCTTCATGCTTTTGGTGATGGTGACGCTGCTGACCGGCGTACTGTCCGCCTTCCTGGTCAACGACGCCATCTGCCTCGTCATGGCGCCGATCGTCGTCCATGTCACCCGTGTGATCAAGCGCAACCCGATCCCCTATCTGATCGCCACCGCCACCGCGTCGAATTGCGGCAGCGTCGCTACCATCACGGGCAATCCGCAAAACATGGTCATCGGCGCGCTGTCGGGCATTTCCTATCCGGCCTTTTCGGCAGCGCTGGCTCCGGTCGCCCTTTTCGGCCTCGTCGCGGTCGTTGTCATCATTCGTATCGTCTACCGGGCCGAATTCGCCCGAACGGTCCAACTGACGCCCGAGGTCTCGCGTGGCCGCATGCACAAGGGGCAGGTGCTGAAGGCGGTGGTAGTTTGCATCGGACTGGCAATCGCCTTCTTCGCCGGTGTGCCTGTCGCCAAGGCCGCGCTCATCGGCGGCGCCATCCTCTTGCTTACCCGGGCGATCAAGCCGGAACGCATCTACCGCGAGATCGACGGTCCGCTGCTGTTCATGTTCGCCGGTCTGTTCGTGGTCGTCGCCGGCGCCGAAAAGACGCTTCTTTCGCCAGACATGATCGCCTCGGCAAAGAACCTCGGGCTGGACGATGTCTGGCGTCTGTCCGGATTCACCGCGGTGCTTTCCAACATCATGAGCAATGTCCCGGCCGTGCTGGCGCTGCGGCCTTTCATACCCGGCCTGGAAAACCCCGAGCGCGCCTGGCTGGTCGTCGCCATGAGCTCGACACTGGCCGGCAATTTCACGCTGCTGGGTTCGGTCGCCAACCTGATCGTCGCCGAACAGGGCCGAGCCGCCGGCACGACGCTGTCGTTCGGCGCTTTTTTCAAGGTCGGCTTGCCGCTGACGCTGATAACGCTGGCCGCCGGCACCGCATGGCTGGCGTTTGGTTTCTAATGCATGTCGCCCAAAAGTGGCCCCGGTTTTGGCGCAACGACATGCATAAAACCAAAGGCTTAAAG
>NZ_RZOL01000522.1:0-3614 GCF_004022985.1 Mesorhizobium sp. M7A.F.Ca.ET.027.02.1.1
ACTCAGTACGGCTATCTTGCGGCGGAAAGACTTGAGGCTGTCCGGGTCGATACAGACAATCTCAATGCGCTGATCGCCGAATGTTCCCGCCTAGGTGCGATCTATGACATTGCTGGCATTACTGGGTTTGTAACCCCCGGCGAGTCGGTTACTGGGTTTGTGACCCCCGGCGAGTCGGTCTATGCGACAGTTGGCAAGCTCTGCCGCCATTTCGATCTACCGGGACCGAACCCCGCATCGATTGAACGATGCTGCGACAAATTCGTTCAACGTCAGTTCCTCGCGGAGGCCGGCGTTCCGCAACCTGCTTATCGCTTAGCAGCGGATGCGTCGGAGGTGGAAAGCGCTGCCGCAGATATCGGCCTGCCGGTGATTGTTAAGCCAGCGGTTGGCAACGGTAGCACCGGTGTCCGATTGTGCCGGAATGTTGATGAATTAGGCGAACACACGACCTACTTATTGGGCGAGAAGCACGTTTGGCGGTCTTCGCCGAGGATAATGGTCGAAGAATTCGCACAGGGCCCCCAGTATAGCGCTTACACAATGGGAAATGATATCATTGGGATTTGTGCTGCCGAGTTCGGTCCCCTACCTCATTTCGTCTATCGTCATTTCACCTTTCCGGCCCCGCTGACCGATGACGAGCATAAACGTATAGCAGATGTTTCGCTGAGCTGTCTGCGGGCTCTCGGCCTTGGCTGGGGGCCGGCGCACGTTGAATTCCGGTGGACGAAGCGTGGCCCAGTCGTCATTGAAGTTAATCCGCGCCTTCCAGGCGGGACCACTCCTCGGCTGATTCAGCTGGCTTACGGAATCGATCTTGGCACCGAGCACATCAAGCTTGTCATCGGCGAGGAATGGGATTTGCGCAGAAGGCATTCGCACATCGCGACCGTGCGCTTCCTCGTTCCTGACCGCGATGGCATCCTCGACTGGATCGATGGCGACAGTCTGGTGGCTACTATCCCAGGTGTCGCCGAGGTCAAATTGTATGTTGAACCCAAGACGCGGATCGTCAGGAAGGGCGATTACCGAGACACTATCGGACATGTCATCGCCGCTTCAGCCAGTCCCGCTGAGACCAAGGTGATACTTCAGCGTGCCGTCGACTTAATCGATTGGTCGATCACACCATTTCCGGCCATTGACGAACGGGAGCAATTTGCGGCCTCTCCCCTACCCGTAGGTAAGAGGTGATCGTCTCTCAACTGTAACGCGGTAATCAACGTGACGCGATCGAAGCCTCGTGCCAAGGGTCGCTAAAGGTGGCCGAGCAATCCAGCGGGCCGCAACGCGAGTGAACCCGCCATCCGATGGTTCTCCTTCCATCATCATGGCCTCATGCACAAAAGTCCTGACATGTGTGGACGCCCCGCTTGGAGCAAGAAGAATCTTATCGGCCGACTGCTGCGCGTGGTCAGGTGCTGACTGTGTCCGGCCTCTGAAGCGGCTGTTCACGTGCCGCGGGCCCAGTTGGGAGTTCGCGGACCGGATCCATAACAGTCCCGCGCGCTCTATGGCGATTGTCAGGAATCTGGTTTTTCCGGCCCCGTCTCATTGACGTTGCGCCATACCGTCCGTTCGACCTCCTACGCTTCCAAGCCCTCGATCACACCCGCCTTATGCGGCCGCGACCGGAGCCCGATAAACTCCCCCATGAGCGAGCAAAGCCCAAGCCGTGCGCGCCATCTTGTTGGCCAGAGCCACTCTGACCAGCATCGGCGGCTTGCAACGTACCATTCGCTCAAGCCAGGTTCCTGGCACCGCACCCTTTCGTGACGCCCAGCGAGCGACAGCGCTGGCGCCTATGATCAACAGTCGCCGCAGCGTTCGTTCACCCATTCTCGATGTTCTGCCCAGCCGCTCCTTGCCGCCGGTCGATCTTTGCAGTGGCGTCAATCCGACCCAGGCAGCAAAATCGTGTCCCCGCTTGAACGTCTCGGCCGCAGGCACGAGCGCCGGCGGTGATGGCGCCAACGCCTGGAATCGTCATCAACCGGCGGGCCACCGGGTCTTCCTTCGCACGGCGTCTGATCTCCTGATCCAGTTGCGCCACCCGCTTGTTGAGTGCGCGCAAGTTCTCGACCAGGACCACGAGGATCTGGCGCCGCCTCCGGCAGGTCTGATGCAGGATCATTCACCAGCGCCATGAGTTTAGCGGAATGCTGGGGTCCCTTCGCGACGATGAACCCGAATTCGGCAAGATGGCCGCGCAGGGAATTGATCACCTGCGTGCGTTGACCAACAAGGAGGTCTCGAGCTCGAAACAAAACAGCAGCCGCTTGCGTCTCTTCGCTCTTGCAACGCCACCACTTTGGCACGATCGTGCCGCGAAGGGGCGTCCACATGGGGTAGTCGCGGGAGCGACGCGCCCTGGAACCGATCATAGCCTTGGAGGGAGGCTGTTCCCCGATAAGATGAAATACGGGCTCACGACTGGACGCCGGGCCCAGCATCAACGGAGAACAGCCATGGAAGAACATATCGGTCTCGACGTGTCGATGAAAGAGACGACAGTGTCGATCCGCCGTGAAGGCGAACGGATCTGGCGCGGGAAGTGCGCATCTGATCCCAGGATCATTGCCGAGCTTGTTCGCAAGCGGGCGCCGGCCGCAAAGCGCGTCGTGTTCGAAACCGACCCGCTGTCAGTTTGGTTCTATCATGCGCTGCGCGCCGAGGGATTGCCAGCCATCTGCATCGATGCGCGCCGTGCCAAAGCCGCTCTCGATATGGCGGCGAACAAGACGGATGCGAATGACGCCGATGGTTTGGCGCGTCTTGCTGAAGCAGGATTCTTTCGCGAGGTGCACGTGAAAGGCTTCGACAGTATGTTGACCCGCACGCTCGTGGCAGCACGCACCCGGCTGGTCCGGAACACCGTCGAGCTTTCCAACCAGATCCGAGGGATCATGAAAACGTTCGGCTTGCTCGTTCCCGCCGGTAAGGGAACTACAGTCGAAAAGAATGTCCGGAGCCTTCTTATCGATTAGAGCGAGCTTGCTCCTGTCGTGCTACGGGACGGAAGAACACCGGCGACGCTGGTCGAACCAAAGAACATTGCCGTCTCGGCGAGGTCGGTTGCAACAATACCTTCACGTAAGTTTACAGACTCTTTGCGACCACAGATCGCTGAGCATGGTACCTTCACCTGATGTCTGAGGTCTGAGTCAACTGAAGCAGCCGATGCTCGACGTTCGCTCACACCGCCACACCGCGCGCACCGGAGGGTCCATGGCAATGGCAAGAAAAGCACTCGTCCTGCTTGAAGGGTCCGGGGGTAATGGTCCCCTCTACGTGCAAGCGGCCCAGCGTCTTGGGCTTCATCCAATTACCCTGTCGGCTGACCCAACTCAGTACGGTTATCTTGCGGCGGAAAGGCTTGAGGCTGTCCGGGTCGATACAGACAATCTCGATGCGCTGATCGCCGAATGTTCCCGCCTAGGTGCGACCTATGACATTGCTGGCCTTACGGGCTTTGTGACCCCCGACGAGTCAGTCTATGCGACAGTTGGCAAGCTCTGCCGCCATTTCGATCTACCGGGACCGAACCCGGCATCGATTGAACGATGCTGCGACAAATTCGTTCAACGTCAGTTCCTCGCGGAGGCCGGTGT
>NZ_RZOL01000523.1:0-3606 GCF_004022985.1 Mesorhizobium sp. M7A.F.Ca.ET.027.02.1.1
GACAGCATGTACCGGGCCGAGGTTCCCGCCTACGGCACGCTGATGGAACTGGTCGCCGAGGTGAATGCCGGTGTGCTGGATGCCACCCCAGTGCTGCGCCAGCGGCTCGAGGCGACGGATTCGCTCGACCGCATCTCGGAAGAGCGGCACGGCGCGATCCGCCTGGGAACGCCGGCCGAACTCTCGATGATGCGGCGCGTATTCGCGGTGATGGGCATGCATCCGGTCGGATATTACGACCTCAGCACGGCCGGCGTGCCGGTCCATTCGACGGCGTTCCGTCCGGTCGGTGCCGATGCGATCAGCCGCAATCCGTTTCGCGTCTTCACCTCCCTGCTCAGGATCGACCTGATCGGCGATGACGCTTTGCGGGCGGAAGCGGAGGCCATTCTTGCCGCTCGTCGGATTTTCACGGACAGCGCCGTCCAACTCACCGAAAAGGCCGAGACGCAGGGCGGCCTGCATCGACCGGATGCGGATCGGTTTGTCGCCGAAATCCTCGAGACCTTCCGCTGGCACGATCAGGCCTGCGTCAGCATGGAGATGTACCACAGGCTCCACCAGCAGCATCGGTTGATCGCCGACGTGGTCTCCTTCAAGGGCCCGCATATCAACCACCTGACGCCGCGCACGCTCGACATCGACGCGGTGCAGACGGGCATGCCGTTGCGCGGCATCGAGCCCAAGGCGATCGTCGAGGGTCCACCCACTCGCCAGTGCCCGATCCTGCTCAAGCAGACATCGTTCAAGGCACTGGACGAACCGGTCTCGTTCAAGTCAGGCAGCGGCGGCTGGACGGCTGGCTCGCACACGGCGCGTTTCGGCGAGATAGAGCAGCGCGGCGTGGCGCTGACTCCCAAGGGCAGGGCGCTCTACGACAGCCTGCTGGACGCCACGCGCAAAATCATCAGGCCGGCGGCCGACGGGTCGAATGCCGCCGATTACGTCGAGGCGTTGTCGCGAACATTCCAGCCATTTCCCGACACATGGGATGGCATCCGCACTGCGGGTCTTGGCTATTTCACCTATTCGCTGACCGAGCGAGGGCGTCAGGTCGGCAGGGTCCATGCAGAAGGTGTCGATCGGCTGGTGGCGGATGGCTTTGTCCGTTTCGACCCGATCGTCTACGAGGATTTCCTGCCCGTCAGCGCTGCCGGCATCTTCCAGTCCAATCTGGGCGACGAGGCGGGGCAGGATTTCGTCGCCAGTCCCAACCAAAAGCGCTTCGAGGCCGCTCTCGGCGCCGGGGTCCTCGATGAATTCGAGCACTATGCGGCGATCGAGCAGGCGTCAATCGACGATTGCCGACGCGCTCTGCACAACCTTCAGGCAGCGGAGTAGACACTCGGCATGATCGGCGAGCGGCACAAGGCGGCGTTGGTCGAAATCCTCGGCGCGGACGGGGTTGTCCAGGATTCCGCCAGCATGGCCGCCTATGAGAATGGCGCGCGCTATGACCGGGGTAGCGCCGCATTCGTGCTGCGCCCTCGCGGCACGGCGGAGGTATCCGCTTGCGTCGCCTACTGCGTTCGTGAGCATATCGCGCTCATCCCGCAGTCAGGCAACACCGGCCTGGTTTCCGGCTCGACGCCGGACACCAGTGGAGCGCAGGTCGTGCTCAGCCTCGACCGGATGACACGGATTTTCGATCCCGATATCGACAACCGTTCGATCCACGTCGACGCTGGAACCAGACTGTCGGACATCAACGGACGGCTCGAGCAGAGCGGCCTCTTCTTCCCGATCGACCTCGGCGCCGATCCGCGGGTGGGCGGCATGCTGGCAACCAACACCGGCGGCTCGCGGTTTCTGAAATATGGCGACGTGCGCCGCAATACGCTGGGCGTGAAGGTCGTCCTGGCAGACGAGGCTGGCACCGTGGTCGATCTGCTGTCGGGGCTGCGCAAGAACAATACGGGCGTCGACTGGAAGCAGCTTTTCGTCGGAACATCCGGCGCGTTCGGCATTGTCACCGAATGCGTGCTCAATCTGGAGCGTCTGCCGAGACAGGTTTCGACAGCCTATCTGGTGCCGCGAACCGGCACTGCCGTCATCCCCCTGCTGCGAGCGATGGAAGAGCGTCTCGGATCGTACCTGTCGGCTTTCGAAGGCATGTCGGGGAATGCGATCGCTGCAGCGCTTGCCCATGTTCCGTCGCTGCGCAATCCATTCCAGAATGGCGACATCCCCAACTATGTCATCCTGGCCGAAGTCTCCCGCAGTTGGCTTCCGCGTGATGACGAGCAGCCGCTCGATGCCGTTCTGGAAACGGTGCTGGCCGAAGTCTGGGAAGCGGAGGGCGCGCCGCTCGCCAACGCCTTTGTCGGTCCCGCCCGTGAGATGTGGGCGCTGCGTCACGCCCTGTCGGAAGGCGTCAAACATGCCGGCCGGCTGATCGCTTTCGATCTGTCGTTCCGCAGGGCCGACGTACTGGCGTTCTGCGACTGGATGAAGCTCGAACTGCCCAGCCATTTTGTCGACGTCGCAATCTTCGATTTCGGCCATATCGGCGACGGCGGCGTGCATTTCAATCTGGTCGTCGACGAGGCGCGGGCTGGTCCAGTCGATATCGCCTTCGAACGGCGATTGCGCGATTGGGTCTATTCGATCGCGGTCGATCGTTTCGGCGGCAGCTTCAGCGCCGAGCACGGCGTCGGCCGCAAGAACCAAGCCTACTACGATCTCTACACGCAGAAAAAGCACAAGGACCTTGCCGCTGGCCTGAAGCAACTGACGTCGCCAGGACGCCTTGGTTCGGTGTGTTTCGGATAAGTCAAAACAGGAGTTTGCCGGATGAACATTGCAGTCAAATCCATCGATGTAGCCAAGGAAACGACCGAACTTCTGGCGAAACTGGGTGTGGCCAAGGGCACTCTTTCGGGCGGCGATCTCATCGTGCGCAGCCCAGTGACGGGCGAGCAGATCGCGGCGCTGAAGACGATCTCGCCGGCCGACGCCGCCAAGACCATCGACGCCGCGCACAAGGCGTTCCAGGCGTGGCGGATGGTGCCGGGACCGAGACGTGGCGAGCTGGTGCGGCTGCTCGGCGAGGAGCTGCGTGCGCACAAGGCCGAGCTTGGCCGGCTGGTCGCGATCGAGGTCGGCAAGATTCCGTCCGAAGGCCTTGGCGAAGTGCAGGAGATGATCGACATCTGCGATTTCGCCGTCGGCCTCTCCCGGCAATTGTACGGCCTGACCATCGCCACCGAGCGTCCCGGCCATCGGATGATGGAAACCTGGCATCCGCTTGGCGTCGTCGGCGTCATTTCCGCCTTCAATTTCCCGGTCGCGGTGTGGTCGTGGAACGCGGCCCTGGCGCTGGTCTGCGGCGACGCGGTGGTGTGGAAGCCGTCGGAGAAGACGCCGCTGACGGCGCTTGCCTGCGAGGCCATCTTCAAGCGCGCGGTCAAGCGCTTCGGCGCGGACGCACCGCAGGGCCTGGCGCCGGTGCTGATCGGCGACCGTGCCGTCGGTGAAATCCTGGTCGACCATCCCAAGGTGCCGCTGGTCTCGGCCACCGGCTCGACCCGCATGGGCCGCGACGTCGGCCCGCGCCTGGCCAAGCGCTTTGCGCGCGCGGTGCTGGAACTTGGCGGCAACAATGCC
>NZ_RZOL01000524.1:0-3592 GCF_004022985.1 Mesorhizobium sp. M7A.F.Ca.ET.027.02.1.1
GACCGGCAACATGCCTGACAGCTGGGCTCCGTCTATCAGTTCGAAGGCCGGCAGGGCGATGAGAAACACCAGGCCGTCGAGCAGCGTGGTCAGCAGCAGGCGGGGCTTGAAGCTGCCCGTATCGCCCTCCTGGTAGAGCGACAGCTTCGGGAAGAAGCGCGGCACCTTCTCCAGATAGGCCTGGTACGGCGCGCCGAGCGCTTCCTTGAGGAACTTCTCTTCGCGCAGGATGACGATGTGGAAGGCACCCGCGCACAGCAGCGCAAAGAGGATGATGCCGGAGAACGAGCCGATCTGGGCGCCGACGCCGGCCGCGGCCACGGTCGAGAACACATAGAGCGGGTTGCGGGTTATCGAGTAGGGCCCGCCGGTCACCACCTCGGAAGATTTGCGCCCGCCTATGTAGAGCGTCGCCCAAAGGCGCCCGACGATGCCGAGGAAAATCAGCAGCACGCCGAACATTTCGATCGACTCATGCATCCAGGTTTCAGGCGGAAAACTTGATTGGCCGAACAGCAGTGCCAGAAACAGCACCACCACCAGCACCGCAAGCACCATGCGGCGCATATGCTGGTAGTTGCCCAGCCCGTGTGCCTCGACGGGCGCAGACTTGATTTCATTGACCATGGCGGAATCCGATCGTCGAGAAACTTGCCCGCGATCGCAGCTTCTGGCCAAGGAAACAGGGCCCCGCCGATCGTTGGGATGACTTGCAGGATAATTCAGGCGGATTTAATGCATGTCGCCTCTTTTGACTGCCTATCGCCGCTCAATACAGCCAGAAGAGGACGGGAATCACACCGCTTTCCTGTCCGGACTCGATGAGTTCGAAAAACGGTATGGAAACCAGAAACATCAAGCCGTCGCGCAGCGTGTGATTGAAGATGCGCGGTGTGAAGGTGACCTCGGCCCGATCGCGATAAAGCCGGGGATTTGGAAAAAAACGCGGCACCCGTGCGACGTAGTCCTTGTACGGCGCCCCGAGCACGGTCGTCAAATGCCGTTCCTCGCGCAGCGTGACGATGTGGAACGCGGCCGCGCACAAAACCGCCGACGCTACCGCGACGATCGCGCTGCCGGTCTGGGTGCCGATGCCGACGGCCGCTACGGTGGAGAAAAAATACAGCGGGTTGCGCATCACCGAATAGGGGCCGGTCGTAACCACTTCGGCCGACTTGCGGCCGCCGATATAGAGGATCGACCAGAGCCGGCCGCCGATCCCGATCAGTATCAGGGCGATCCCGTGCGCCTCTATGCGTTCGTGGGTTAGTTCATCGTGCGGGGAGCCGCCGAAGATCAGCAAAGCGCAAAAAGCACCTATTAGCAGCGCCAGCAGGACGCGCCGGCGCCGCTGATAGCGACCCATTTCACTTGTAGAACGTGCCGCAGCGGTCATGGGAGAATCCTTTCGCCGCGAGGACCGGCAACCAGAATCCTTGTCGATGCAACTTGCGGAGAAATCATGGCGAAGACAAAACAAACAAAAGGCCGCCGAAGCGGCCTTTGCTTTTGACGGGGATCGCTCTAGCGCGGCGACAGCACCATCATCATCTGGCGGCCTTCGAGCTTCGGTTCCGCCTCGACCTTGGCGATCGTCGCCACTTCCTCGCGGACCTTGTTCAGAAGCTGCATGCCGAGTTCCATATGCGCCATCTCGCGGCCACGGAAGCGCAGCGTCAGCTTGACCTTGTCGCCTTCCTCGAAGAAGCGGCGAACCGCCTTCATCTTGGTCTCGTAGTCATGGCTGTCGATGTTCGGGCGCATCTTGATCTCCTTGATCTCGATGACCTTCTGGTTCTTGCGCGCCTCGGCCGCCTTCTTCTGGTTGGCGTATTTCAGTTTGCCGAGATCGAGTATCTTGACGACGGGGGGCACCGCATTGGGCGATATCTCGACGAGATCGAGCCCAGCCTCTTCGGCGAGCAGCAATGCGTCGTTGATGGAAACATCGCCGCGGTTCTGGCCTTCGGCGTCGATAAGCTGGACCCGGGGAACCCGGATGTCACGGTTGGAGCGCGGGCCATCCTTGGTCGGCGCCGCTGCTTTGAAAGGTCTGCGAATGGTCGTGGTCTCCTTGGCCGTTTCGTTCAGGGTCTGTCAGTGTTGATGCATGGACGCGCCAATGTGGTGAGCGCGCGGGCGGAGTCAATAGCACAGCATTGACAGAAAATCACCCTGATCGCTGCTCTGCACCAAACAAACAGCATCGTGAGCACTTTTCGCCACGCCACCGTCCGTGTCACAAGACCGGCGTTGAGGAAAAGCCATGACTGCCACGCCCCCAATCTTTCTGGATGTAGATGGATCGCGCATCGCGGTGCGCCATACTGCTGGCTCTACGCCGGGCATCGTCTGGCTCGGCGGCTACAAGTCGGACATGCTGGGCACGAAGGCTCAGACGCTGTCGGACTGGGCGGCAAAAGAAGGCCGCGCCTTCCTGCGCCACGATTATTCCGGCCATGGCGAATCCGGCGGCGCCTTTGCCGACGGCACGATTTCGACATGGCTTGCGCAAAGCCTTGCCGTGTTCCGGCATTTCACCCGGGGCAGCCAGGTCCTGGTCGGCTCCTCGATGGGGGCCTGGATCGCGCTGCGCATGGTGCAGGAATTGCGCAAGGCAGGCGATAGCAACGTCGCCGGCCTGGTGCTGCTGGCGCCGGCCCCGGATTTCACCGCCGAACTGGTCGAACCGGTGCTGACCAAGGCGCAGAAGCGCGATCTCGCCAAAAAAGGTTTCTTCGAAGAGCCGTCGGACTATTCCACGGAACCCTACATCTACACCCGCGCGCTGATCGAGGACGGGCGCGACAACCGGGTTATGACAGGCCCGATCGACACCCATTGCCCGGTGCACATCCTGCAGGGTCTGGCCGATGCAGATGTGCCGGCAAGCCATGCGCTGAAGCTGGTCAGCCTGCTGCCCGCCGACGACGTGACACTGTCACTGATCCCCGACGGCGACCATCGCCTGTCGCGACCCCAAGATCTCGACATGCTGGTTAGGGCCGTCGATGCGATGGTGCAGAGGGGAAACTGATGCGCGCATCCATTCCGATATCCGCTTTCGTCGCGGCGATCGTCGGCTTCGGCGGCACGCTGGCCATCGTCATCGCCGCCGCCAACGCAGTCGGCGCGACGCAGATCGAGACGGCAAGCTGGGTGACGACGATCTGCCTGGCCATGGCGATCGAGAGCCTGTGGCTGTCATGGCGCACGAAGATGCCTGTCATCACCGCATGGTCGACGCCGGGCCTGGCGCTGATCGCGGCATCGAGCGGCTTTTCGATGAGCGAGGCCGTCGCCGCCTTCATCGTCACCGGCGTCCTTCTGGTCGCCACAGGGCTGTTTCGGCCCCTGACCAAGCTGATCTCGAGGATACCGCCCTCCGTTGCCTCGGGCATGCTGGCTGGTATCGTCGTCACCTTCGCGCTCAATGCGGTGAAAACCATTCCAATCGACCCGTGGCTGATCCTGCCGCTGATCGCTGCCTTCTTCGTTATCAGGCTGTACAACCCGGCGCTGTCGGTGCTGGCGGTTCTGATTGGCGGTGGCCTCGCCGCCTTCCTCACCGGCCGTGTCGGGGGCCTGCCCA
>NZ_RZOL01000525.1:0-3542 GCF_004022985.1 Mesorhizobium sp. M7A.F.Ca.ET.027.02.1.1
CTTCATAGTCGATTGGTATCTGCAGATCAGGGGTGGATCCAATGGCTGAGGAGAACGCAACGATCGAGAAGGTTGAATCTTTGCCGAGCGGAACGGAACGCGGTCCTTTGCTACTCACGATTCGCAATCTCGGTCATCAATGGTTTAGTCGACGATACCACTGTTCCAATTTTGCGTGGTGTAGATCTTGACGTTCATCGCGGCGAGGTTATCGGCCTGATCGGTGAGTCCGGTGCCGGCAAATCGACGCTTGGGTTGGCGGGACTGGGAATCGTGAACGAAGGCTGCATAATCGTCGATGGAAGCATCACTTTCGATGGTATCGACCTCCGCAACTGCCCGGAATCGGACAAACGGCATCTGCGCGGCGTCCGCGTGGCCTATGTAGCGCAGAGTGCCGCCGCATCCTTCAACCCTGCGCACAAGCTGATCGATCAGGTAGTCGAAAGCTCTGAGATCCATAAGACAGAACCGCGAAAGCGAGCCGTTGAAAGAGCGGTGACCCTGTTCGGTGGGCTTGCCCTCCCGGACCCCGCTCGGATCGGCGAACGATATCCCCACCAGGTCTCTGGCGGCCAGTTGCAGCGCCTGATGACGGCGATGGCGATGAACTGCGCGCCGGACCTCATCATCTTCGACGAGCCGACGACAGCCCTCGACGTGACGACTCAGGTCGAGGTCCTTGGGGCCATTCGCAAAGTCGTCCAGCAGTTTGGAACGGCGGCCATATACATTAGCCATGACTTGGCACTCGTGTCGCAGATGGCCCACCGCATCGTGGTCCTGAAGGACGGTGTCAAGGTTGAGGAAGCCGAGACGCGGCGAATGCTTGCGTCGCCCGAGCACCCTTACACCAGAACTCTTTGGGCGGTACGGAGCCTCGAAAAATCGGCGGCCGTGGCGGCGCGGCCTATTCTCGATATTCGGCATATCAATGCGGCTTATGGGCACGTGCGGGTGCTGGAGGATGTCAGTTTCGCGGTGCCGCGCGGTCACACAGTTGCGGTGGTCGGCGAATCCGGCTCAGGCAAGTCAACCTTGGCCCGAGTCGTTTGCGGGTTGCTGAGAGTTCAGCAAGGCGAGGTGGTGTTTGATGGCACTCGGCTTCCGCCGTTACGAAAAGAGCGCACTCGCGACATACTGCGCCGTATCCAACTGGTATATCAATCGGCTGACACCTCCATGAACCCCAGCCACACTGTGCGCAAGTTGCTCTCGCGTCCACTGCGGCTCTATTTCGGACTGAAGGGCTCGGCCGCCGATCAGCGCGTAAACGAACTACTCGACATGATCGAGATGAGCGGGGCTTATATTGATCGCTACCCTTCGGAGCTTTCCGGCGGGCAGAAGCAGCGCATCTCCATCGCGCGCGCGTTGGCGGCCAATCCTGATCTGATCGTTTGCGATGAAGTGACCTCGGCGCTCGATCAAGTGATACAAGAGGGCATCTTGAAGCTGTTGATGTCCCTCCAGAAGGAGCTTTCAGTCTCTTATCTCTTCATCACGCATGACCTTGCCACCGTGAAGGCGATTGCGGACGAGGTCGCTGTCATGCACCGTGGCCGAGTGGTTAGATTCGGCGAAAAGAATGCCGTTCTCTCGCCACCGTTCGATGACTATACGCAACTGCTGATGAGTTCGGTGCCACAGATGGACCCAGACTGGCTGGATGGCGTGATCCAGAAGCGTACCGGCGACGGCACCCATGCATGAACGGATGCGTGACTAGACGACGCGCACCGTACCGCTAACCCGGATATCTCACACTGTCTTATGTCTGTGCGCGGCATTTTTGCGAGCGCATGAGTTGCGCGCAAGGGCTGTCGCCGCGCCAAGCGGTCGTTGTGGTTCGGCGATATGCTTGTTGTTGACGGGAGGGGTGGATCGGGGCGCTCAGATGGCGGCTGCCGACAGTCTGGCGTAGGTCAGGGCCCACTCGCGCTGGAAGGGGCAGGCCGAGTTCATGGCCAGCCTGATGCGGCGCACCGAGACGCTGACCAGGGCGCCGATCTTGAACAGCTTGAGGCGGATGGTGGCGCAGCTTGCCCTGGCGAGGCGGGTGTTGGCCAGGCCGATGCGGCGCAGCGCGCAGACCAGCACATAGGCCATCGAGGCGAACCAGAGCCTGAGCTGGTTTGCCCGCATGGTGGCGGCCGAGGTGCGGTCGGCGAACAGATCGAGCTGGCATTCCTTGATGCGGTTCTCCATCTCGCCACGGGCACAGTAGAGGTCTTCATAAAGGCTCTGTGCCGGCCAGGCCTCGGCATTGAGCGAGGTGACGACGAAGCGCGGGTTGGCCTCACCTTGCGTCCACTCGGCCTTGGCCACGACCCGGCGCCGGCGGCTCCAGCTCTTGCGCGTGGACCACAGGAAGTCCTTGAAGCGGCGGGCGGGCCGGTTGGTGAGGGAGCTCTCTGCTCTGGCCTGCTCCAGTTCAGCTCCGATGTGCCGGGCCAGCCGGACATTGCGGGCCAGGCCGAACAGGTAGTCGACGGCGTTCTGCTCGCACCAGGCCATCAGCTCCTCACGGGCGAAGCCGGAATCGGCGCGCAGCACGATGCGCACCTTGGGCCAGCGCTGGCGCAACTGGCGCACGATGCGCGCGATCTCCTCAACCGAGCCGGCGGCGGCGTCGATGTTGGCGGGCCGCAGCTTGGCGCACAGCAAATGATCGCCGCAGAAGACGTAGAGCGGCAGGTAGCAGTAGTTGCCGTAATAGCCATGGAAGAAGCGCCCCTCCTGATTGCCGTGCAGGGGATCGTCGGTGGCGTCCAGATCGAGCACGATCTCTTCGGGCGGGGCCGCATGCGCGCCAAGGAACAAGTCGACGAACAGCGCCTCGATCGCCGCCGGATCATGGCTGATCTTGTGATAGCGCGAAGGCTGCGGCCGGCTCAGTTCCAGCCGGTTGAGCGTCGACTTGCCGGCGAGGGCCGCGCATTTCTTGTGACGCCGCGCCTTGAGCTTGCCGGCCAGCACCGCCAGCACCGGATCATGGCGCAATTCGTCATGGTCGTTGAGGTCTTCATAGCCCAGCGCCAGCGCCAATATCCGCTGCCCGACCAGCGTCCTCACCTCATGCTCGATCAAGCCCGGATCGCGGGCATCCACGAAGCAGCGGGCAAAGCGGTCGACCAGTCCGATCGCCCGCTCCGTCAGCCCCAGCAAAAGCGCGCCGGCATCCGAGGTGATCGTCCCGCCGTCAAAACCGGCCACGACGGCGCGCTTTTCAACGGCTCCAAAATCAAACCGTTCCGCGCTACACTCTGTTTGCATCGGGGAGCACCTCTGCCTCGGGTAAGTCTTTGTAGCAGAAGCATTTTCCCTGATTCGGAGCCCCGATGCACCTCAACTCTGTGAGATATCCGGGCTAAAGAGCGTTGCGCTCCTCAGGCGTGGCGTGGACGCGCCATTCGACACGATCCGGGAAAAGCGCGAAGACGGCCGTGGCAAGGGTCTGGGCGTAATCGTCCCGCCGCCCATCCTCGCCGCGATAGATCGGGGTGGTCTCATCGAAGAGCACCACCTCCGCGCCCCTCGCG
>NZ_RZOL01000526.1:0-3541 GCF_004022985.1 Mesorhizobium sp. M7A.F.Ca.ET.027.02.1.1
CTCGACAGTGATCGACGGGCTCTAGGGGGCAGGGCTGTCCAAGCCGCTGTCCGGCGATGCCGCGAAAGCTGTCGGTACCGTGACAGCCCTGCGCCTGCCTGTGGTCGCGATCGACCTGCCGTCGGGCGTCTCGGGAGCCAGCGGCGAAATATTGAGCAGGGCGTTTCGCGCCGAGGTCACCGTCACCTTCGCGCGGAAAAAGCCCGGCCACTTGCTGCTGCCGGGGCGCGGGCAATGCGGTGAGATCGTGCTCGCCGATATTGGCATCGGCGACGGCATCATCGCCCAACTCGCCGTCTCGACCTTCGAAAATGTGCCGGACCTGTGGTTGCGGGAATTTCCGGTGCCGGCGGTGGACGCGCATAAATACAAGCGCGGCCATGTCGGCGTCTTTTCCGGCGGTGCCAGTGCTACCGGCGCGGCGCGGCTGTCGGCGATGGCCGCCGCGAGAAGCGGGGCAGGGGCGGTCACCGTGCTGTCGCCTGGCAATGCCATGCAGGTGAACGCGACACACCTCACCTCGATCATGCTGCGAGAGGCGGGGTCACTCGAGGAGGTGCAGGAATTTCTGACGGCGCGCCATCCCGAGGCGCTGGTGTTTGGACCGGGACTCGGGCCAAAGCCCAAGGTCGGCGATTTCGCCCTGCAACTGATCAAGACCTTGGCGGAGGGTGCACGCGCATCGCAAACTGCAAACCACGGAGGAGCGATCGTGCTTGATGCCGATGCCATCACCTCTCTGGCCCATCAGCCGCAGGCGCTGTTCGAAGCCGCCCGTCAGCCAAACGCTCCAGCGTTGGTCATCACGCCGCACGAGGGTGAATTCGGCCGCTTGTTCCCAGATATCGCCGGGGACAAAACCATGTCGAAATTGGACAAGGCGCGAGCGGCTGCCGCGCGGGCCAACGCAACGATCGTCTACAAGGGCGCCGACACGGTCGTAGCTGCGCCTGATGGCAAGGCAGCCATCAATTCCAATGGTGCGCCGTGGCTGGCCACAGCCGGGTCAGGCGACGTGCTGTCGGGCATCATCGCCGGTCTGCTCGCACAAGGCATGCCGCCCTTCGAGGGCACCTGCGCGGCGGTGTGGCTACACGCTGAAGCCGGCAGCCGGTTCGGACCCGGCCTGATCGCCGAGGATCTGCCGCTGGCGCTGCTGCCGGTGTTGCGTGAACTCTTCGACGCGCGCACGGCTGTTCTATGAAACGCGCCCTGGCTCCGTTGCTTGCCACCCTCATCGCTGTCTTCATGGCGTCGACGGCGCGCGCCGAAGGCCCTGTAACCGTCGTCGACAATCCGGCGGTGCTCGCCGCGCTCGATGCCGGGGGTTTCGGCTTCGCCGATGTTTTGGGGGTTGACGGCGAGGACGGTCTAAAGACGCTCTACGGCGAGGCGCCCGCCTATCACGCCATCGTCGACATCGTTGCCTCCGATGTTGCAGCGCTCCGCGCCGAGATGAAGGATGGCGGGCGGCCGCTCCACGAGGTGACAGACGGCAATGTCGGCCGCATCATGGATATGCGCTGGCTGAAGACCGATGCCGCGCGCTTCCGGCTGGTCGGCGTCGTCAACCGGCTCGACCGTCGCGATTTCACGCTGCTGCAAGGCGACAGGAGCTGCGGCGAGGTGCGCTTCATCTACCGCCTGGCCTACAGTTTTCGCAAGAACGGCAAGCTGCAGGCATCGCGCCTGCCGTTCAATTTCAATGCCGTCTACAGCGCCGCTCCCGATGCCGATGGCGGCTGCGTCGGCACTGCCGGACGCTGGGCGCCACAGCTTGACGAGAGCGTCGATGCCGGCTGGCTGACCGGCGGGCCGCTGGAGAAGGCCGGGCTGACCTTCAAGCAGCTAGAGCTCAACGCGCAGGTGGTGCGCTTCCCGTCCGGCCAGGAAACCGAGTTCGGCGGGCAGGCGGCCTATCTCATGCGGGTATTCGGCATCGATGGCGCTGCTATCAGCGAGAAGCCGCTGGAGAACACGCCCGACACCGCACGGCTCTCGCAGGACGCGGCGCTGAAAGCACGGCTTGCCGCCTATGTCGGCGCCAATTTGCCGGCGGTTGACGAAGGCGTCTATGAAATCCCCGACGAGTTCCTGGCCAGAAAGATCATATCATGGTCGACCTTCGGCAGCGCGCGGCAAGCCAATCATCCGTTTACGCAATTATTCCAGCCCAAGGAATTCGCATCGCTCGATTATTCCGCGTTGAAACTGCTGCGCACGCCGGAAGCGCTGGTCGAGCGGCTGGACAATGGCGCCTGCCAGGGTTGCCATCAGGCCGGTTCGACCGCCGGTTTCCATTTCATCGGGCTAGACGACAAGACAACATCGCCGCTGAACCGCATCGAGGTCGGGATTTCGCCGCATCTTCATGCCGAGATCCCGCGGCGCCAGGCGTGGCTCGCCGCCACGGCCGAAGGCAAGCAGCCGAACCGCTTCCGTCCGCTCTCCTTTGCGCCGCCGGCGGTCTGGACGAACGCCGACGCGGTCGACTATGCGCCGGCCGAGATGGCCATGCCGTGCCTGATGCCGGAAGATGCGACCCGCTTCGGCGCGACCTGGCAATGCGACGGCGGCACCGTCTGCACGCCGCTGGCCACCGCTTCAGGCGTGCACACGAAACTGGCGCAATGCCTGCTGCCCAAGGACAGCGAAAAAATGTTTTCCGGCCACCCCTGCCTGACCGGCTCGATCGCCAGCAACGCGGCGCAGCCTTTCAACGACCGCTATAGCAAATCGGGCCAATTCGCGGCCTTCGCCCCGGACATTTCCCGTACCGCCTACACCTGCCGTCCGCCGAAGATCGGCGTGCCTGGCGGCATCGCCTATCGCGGCTGCGACGACAAGGACCGCGACTTCGCGGCCTTCAAGGCCGGCAAGCCGATGCCGAACGAGATCTGCGGGCTGGTCGGCGGCAAGAAATTCGACATCTGCGTGGCCACCAACAATTTCGACCAATGCCTTGGCGGCGCCGTCAATCGCGGCAACCGGCCGGCCTGTTCGGCCGATCATTTCTGCCGCGAGGACTATATGTGCCAGTCGCTGCCGCCTGACACGCCGGGCATCGGCAAGGTGAAAGGCATCGGCTTCTGCTCGCCGACTTACTTTATCTTCCAGATGCGCATCGACAACCACGCAACGCCATGGGGCAGCCCCGTGCGAGCCACCATGGGAGCGGGGTTTAGTGCGGCGGAAGAGGAGTGAGCTACAGCTTTGGCAGCAATTCCGGGCGGCACCTACCGATCCAGATAGGTGGCGATTTTCGACGTCCACTCGCTATCGAAATGATGGACCCGCTCCGCAACAATTTCACTGCTCAGCAGGCTCGACAGGGCAGAAATCGAAACCGGTTCTATTGTGGGAGCCGAGTTGTATCCAAGCGCAGCCAGACGTTCCGACCATGGTGGATGGTCCGCGTTTTCGTCATCTGGGGCATCCCAGGCCCTTTGGGCATATTCTTGCAGGATGGGGCGGTTCGATAGCTCATTGGAAGCCATCAGAACCCGATCAAGCGGCGGACGAGGCGGGACCATCGTGCCAA
>NZ_RZOL01000527.1:0-3502 GCF_004022985.1 Mesorhizobium sp. M7A.F.Ca.ET.027.02.1.1
GGGTGAACAGCGCCCAGAGCCCGATCTCGTTGCCGATTCCGGCCAGCCGGCCGGCCGCCGCGATCGCCAGAACAAGAAGCGGGATGGCGATGGCGCCGCTGGTCATCGCGCGGGCATGGAGCTTCAGCAGTTCACGATCGAAATCGGGATTGCCGGCCTGCTGCGAAAGACGGTCACGCGTCTTGCGCACCGCGCGCGCCACATCGCTGTTGCGATGAGGTTTCCTGCGGTCCACAATGAACTTGTCCGCTGTGTTCGAGCGTTGCAAGGGCATCAAAACTTCAATTTATGCGAGCAGCGGTTTCCAAGTGTTAAGCTACGTTCGAATGATTAACCAACCGTTTGCCATATGAGCCGCTCATGGTCGCCAAGACCGCGCCGGAGATACGTTGCGCGCCCCAGAAGCCTGTGGCGCCGGCTGGTGGATTACGGGCTTGCCGTCATCATCCTCGGACTGCTGATCCTGCTGGCGGCCCGCCTCGACCGGGTGGAGACACGCAAGACACAGGGCCTGGCAATCATCAACGACGGCGATTCGATCACGCTTGGCACTGAGCGTATCCGCATGCGCGGCATCGATGCTCCGGAATATACGCAGACCTGCCGCAAGAACGGCGCGGACTATTCCTGCGGCACGCTTGCGCGCCAGTCGCTGGTTCGCCTGATCGCCGGCAAGCCCGTCTCCTGTACCGGCTGGCAGCGTGATCGTTATGGCCGGCTGCTCGGCGACTGCACCGCCGGCGGCAAGGATCTCAACCGCGCGCAGGTCGAGGCGGGCTGGGCGGTTGCGTATGGCGACTTCGAGAGCGAGGAGGCCGTCGCCCGGGCGGGAAAGGCCGGCATCTGGGCGGGAACGTTCGATCAGCCGCAGGATTGGCGAGACAGCCATCACGGCGAAGTCGTCGAGAAGAAGCACGGCACACTGGCGTCGATCGGCGATGCCGTGCGCGAGATTTTTCGCTTCTGGTGATGCGCGTCCTGAAAGCCGAACCGAGAACGAACAGGAGGATGGAATGAAACTCTTCGACGGTGGCCGAGCGCCCAACCCAAGGCGGGTCCGCGTTTTCCTGGCCGAGAAAGGCATCGAAGTTCCACAGGTGCCCATCGACATGGGGGCGCTGGAACACAGGCAACAGGCGGTCAGCTCGCGCAATCCCTTGCAGCGCCTGCCGGTGCTGGAACTCGACGACGGCACCGTCATCACGGAATCCGTCGCCATCTGCCGTTATTTCGAGGAACTGCATCCCGAACCGGCCCTGTTCGGGCGTGGCGCACTCGGCAGGGCGCAGGTCGAGATGTGGCAGAGGCGGATGGAATTCAATTTGCTCAGCTGCGTCACGCAGGCCTTCCGGCACACCCATCCGGCCATGAAGGAATGGGAAATCCCGCAGGTCTCGGAATGGGGCGAGGCCAACAAGCCGAAGGCCGTGGCGTTCCTTAGGCTGCTGGATGGAGAACTGGGCAGCCGGGAGTTCATCGCCGGTG
This sequence comes from Mesorhizobium sp. M7A.F.Ca.ET.027.02.1.1, assembly GCF_004022985.1. Classification (NCBI taxonomy): domain Bacteria; kingdom Pseudomonadati; phylum Pseudomonadota; class Alphaproteobacteria; order Hyphomicrobiales; family Phyllobacteriaceae; genus Mesorhizobium; species Mesorhizobium sp. M7A.F.Ca.ET.027.02.1.1. The sequence continues at coordinate 1,486 of NZ_RZOL01000527.1, forward strand.
ACAGCTATTCGATCGCCGACATCACCGGCCTGATCGCTGTGGACTTCATGAAGCCGGCACGCATCAAGGTGCCGGATGATTGCGCGAATGTGTTGCGCTGGCATCAGGCCGTCTCCAGCCGGCCGAGCGCATCAGCCTGAGAATGACTGCCGAACTCGAAAACCTCGTCGCCAAGGTCCGCGCCTGTCGCATCTGCGTGGAAAATCCGGCCGGCAAGCCGTTGCCGCATGAGCCACGACCTGTGCTGCGCCCATCGTCCAGCGCCCGTATCCTGATCGCCAGCCAGGCGCCGGGGACCAAGGTGCATCTGTCGGGCATGCCGTTCACCGACGCCTCCGGCGATCGCTTGCGCAGTTGGCTTGGCGTGACGAGCGACGAATTCTACGACATCGAAAAATTCGCCATCGTGCCGATGGGCTTCTGCTTTCCCGGCCAGGATGCCAAGGGCGGAGACCTGCCGCCGAGGCGCGAATGCGCGGCGGCCTGGCGCGCACCCTTGATGGCCTCGATGCCACGGATCGATCTGGTGCTGACAATCGGCATCTATGCGCAGTCCTGGCATTTGGGTGCGGCGCGCCGGCCCTCCCTGACGGAAACGGTCATGGACTGGCGCTCCATCTGGGAGAATTCCGTCGGTCCGAAAGTGTTGCCGCTGCCGCATCCCTCGTGGCGCAACACCGGCTGGCTGAAGAAGAATCCATGGTTTGAAATGGATTTGCTGCCTTTTCTGCGTTCGGAAATCCGCTATCGCCTCGGCTGACCTTTCAGCAAGAAATCACTCGCTTTTTGCCCGATCAGCAGAATTCCTTTCTTGTGAAAGGCCTGGATAAGGCAGAGTATAGGCATTCTATTCCTTTGGGAGCACGATATGGATCGCCTCGATAGAAAAATCCTCCGCCTCTTGCAGGAGGACGCGACACTCGCAGTCGCCGATGTCGCCAAGAAAGTCGGGCTGTCGACGACGCCTTGCTGGAGGCGCATCCAGAAGCTCGAGGAAGAGGGCGTCATCAAGCGGCGCGTTGCCATTCTCGACCATGAAAAGGTCAATGTGCGCGTCACCGTCTTCGTGTCGATCCGCACCAATTCGCACAGCCATGAATGGCTGCGGCGTTTCTCGGAAGTCATCCAGGAGTTTCCCGAGGTGGTCGAGTTCTACCGCATGAGCGGCGACGTCGACTATCTCCTGCGCGTCGTGGTGCCCGACATCGCCGCTTATGACGCCTTCTACAAGCGGCTGATCGCCAAGATCGAAATCCGAGACGTTTCGTCATCCTTCGCCATGGAGCAGATCAAGTACACGACCGAAATCCCGCTCGACTACATGGTGCTGGACAAGGAATCGGGTGCCAACGCCGCCTGAGCTGCAGCAGGTTATCCTGCTTAGTTCTTCTTTTTGTTGAGGAAACTCCAGGGAGAATTCACCGGCAGGGTGACGGTGTCCGGCACGCTGCCGACAGCGACCACATCTGCCTTGCGGACGCTGTAGCCAGACTGGATGACACTGACGCCGTCGAGGAGGAACAGCTGGCTCTTCTCCATGTCCGGCTTCAGCGCGCCGGTGACCGCGACAGGCTGATACGCCTCGGACATCTTGTAGGGACGGGCCGGCGTGACCAAGACAATCTGGTTGGGCGGGGGCGTCGGCATGTGGCTGCACGCACCCGTCCACGGCACCAGCAGGAACTGATAGACAAGATCGCCATCGCGATCGACCGGCAATGCATAGCCGGCTAGCTGAATGCTTTTGTCCTGCAGGTTGAGGGACAGCGTCTCGCCGTGGTCGGGCAATTTTGCCGCCATCATCGGCAGCCCGACGTTTTCGGCGGCGGATTGCGTAGCCGGACGCAGATCCTTCCAGAATATGTGCGCGGTCTCGGCCGAGGCATCTGTGGCCGCGGACACAAACAATGCCGCTGCGAGCATTATGGTTGATTTCAGAGGATTGCTCATTGGCCGCGTCCCTTTGAAGCTCAAGTAAAGACGCCGCTGTCAGCGACGTCAACGCTCCCGCTATCAC
>NZ_RZOL01000528.1:0-3502 GCF_004022985.1 Mesorhizobium sp. M7A.F.Ca.ET.027.02.1.1
GGTGCCGGAGCAGTTGCGGGCGCTTCGGCTGCGGGAGCAGCCGGCGCGGTGGCCTGAGCAGCCGGCTTTGCCGCGGGCGCGGGAACGGTCAGCAATTCGGCCGGCTTGCCCGGCTCCTCGACCATGGCCAGCACCTGGCCGGCCGCATCCTTGGGAACCGAAACCACGGCGGTCTGCACCGAGGGCGTTACGACATCGCCCGTGGTCGCGCGCAGCGCGATCGTATAATCACCGGGCTTCAGCGGATCGTCGAGAATGATAACGAAGGCGCCATCGGGACCAGCGACCGTCGAGCCAAGCACCGTCGAGCCGTTGAGGATCTCGACCTTGGCGTTGGGCGCCGCATTGCCGGCGACGACAATCGAGCCATTGCTTTCGACGCGCACGACATCGAAGGACGGTGCGACCGGACCGGCCGCAGCCGGCGCCGCCGCGTCCGCGGCCGGTGCGGCCGGTGCCGTTGCCTGGGGCACCGCGGCGGGAGCCGCAGGGACCTCCGCGGCGGGCAGCCGCGCTTCGGTGCTGGGATCGGCCGATTTTGGCGCTGCGGGCGGCGTCTGCGCCGCCACTTGCGCCGGCGGCGTGGGATTGAGATACGGGTCGAGTGCGCCCGATACATAGGCGGTTCCCGCGGCCGCGACGGTCCCACCCGCCGCGAACAGAAACGCCTTCAGTGGATTAATCGCCATACTTCCCTACCCCTTAGCCACCTAACGCCGGTCTAGCCTGTTTTACCAATACCGACAAGAAAAAGCCCAGGCTGTTAACTCTTGGGGCTTGACCCGGCTTTCAGACCCAATCACCAATCATCGGCATGAACACGATTCGATCCGTCTGCGTCTATTGCGGCTCGTCTCCGGGCCGCGATGAAACCTATATCAAGGCCGGACACCTGCTCGGACGCTCGATTGCCAAAGCGGGACTGCGGCTGGTCTATGGCGGCGGCACCAAGGGCATTATGGGTGCTGTCGCCGAAGGCGCGCTCAAGGCCGGCGGCAAGGTAACGGGCATCATTCCGCGCTTCCTGATCAACAAGGAAGCGAGCGAAACCGCGCTTGACCGGCTCGATGAACTCTTGATCACCGACAACATGCACGAGCGCAAGCACAGGATGTTCGAGAAATCCGACGCCTTTGTGGCGCTGCCGGGCGGGATCGGCACGGTCGAGGAGATCGTCGAGATCATGACCTGGGGGCAGCTTGGCCATCATCGCAAGCCGATCGTCTTCGCCAATGTCAAAGGATTTTGGGATCCGATGCTGGCGTTGCTCGATCACATGGCCGCCGAAGGCTTCATCCACACCGCACAGCGGGTCAAGCCGCTGGTCGTCGACGACCCTGAAGCGATCGTCGCCGCCATCATGGTGGCAGGATCGTCCGTCGATGCTCCGACCGAGGGCGTGCAGTCGGTGATCGACAAAATGTAGGGGAGTAAGGGAATAGGGCAGTAAGGCAGTATGTGAATTGCCTGGAGTGTCCTGCCCTACTGCCCTACTGCCCTACTGCCCTACTGCCCTACTCCCCTACTCCCCTACTCCCCTCTTCCTCCGCAGCCTGCCGCAAATCGGCAATCACCGCCCGCCGGTCTTGACGCCGCCAGGCGAGATGGAGTGAAACCGTGCGGTCGAACCACGGCAGGTCGCGAAATACGATCCGCGGCGGCGCAGCGGCGCGCAGGCTGGCTTGCACCGTCGCCAGGCCGAGACCTGCGCTGACAAGGCCGAGCGAGGTCAGCGGATCCGCCGTTTCATAGGCGATGTCGGGCAGAAAGCCGGCTTTGGCGCAGGCGGCAAGGAACTGGCCGCGATTGGTGTCGTCCGGCTGGCGCACGACGGTGATCCAGGTGCGACCGTCAAGGTGATACGGCCCAACCTCTGGTAATTGAACAAGCGGATCATCTTCGGGGATCGCCAGCACCAGCGGCTCATGCCGCAGCGCCATGGCGGCGACATCCGGGTCATCATCGGCTGGCGGCGAGTAGACAAAGCCCAGATCCAGCGACCGCTGCCGTAGCCCTTCCAACTGCGCCGCCGAACGCAGGCTTCTCAGTTGCAAGTGGAAATCTGGCCGGTCGCGACGGAACTGGCGCAGCATCCCGGCGACAAGCCCGGCATGAACGGCCCCTTCGACATAGCCGATGGCGAGCCGGCCGACGGCGCCGCTGGCCAGGTTGCGGCCGAACTCTTCCAGTCGGCGCGCATTGGACAGCAGCGCGCGGGCCTCGGTAAGGAAGGCCCGGCCCTCGGCGTTGAGATGGACCCGCTGTTTTGCCCGTTCGAACAGAGCGACGCCGAGCTGCTCCTCGAGCTGCATGATCTGCCGGCTGAGTGGCGACTGGGAAATATGCAGCATCTCGGCGGCGCGCCCGACATTGCCGGTTTCGGCGACGGTGACGAAATACCTGATCTGGCGCAGGTCGAACATTTTTTCTCCAAGCTCCAGTCCCCCGAGGTCTCAACTTTAGCCTAACCAGTCTTGGACAGTCTGACCAGCGGGAGCGATAGTTCGGCCATCCAACCAAAGGAGACCGCCATGCAGTTCTTTGCCCTTCTCACCCGCAACACCGAAAAATTTGCCGATGCCGATTTCGCTCCGCTTCTGCCCGGCGAAGCCGAACAGCGGCGCACGCTCTATGCCGAAGGCGCGGTACGCCAGGTGTGGAACCGAGGCGACATCCCGGGCAGCGGCATGATGCTCGAAGCCGCCGATGATGCAGAGGTTCGCGGCCATCTCGCCACCTTGCCGCTGGTCAAGGCCGGCATGATGGACATTGCCGCAATCGTGCCCCTCAAGCCCTACCCCGGCTTCGGCCCGAAGCACTGACCGGGGCACAATCCGGGGTGGCGAAGGCGTCACCACCGGATTGACGTGGGTGATCGACAGACCGTGATCGGCTGTCAAGAAACCGTCACACGGAACCGGGTTCGCTCGTGCTAGAAATCAAGGCCAGGCAGCCGCCGTGCGGTGCCTTTTCGGAACATGCATCTGGCACCGCCCCATGGATATCACTCTCGCCCCGGAAGGCACAGACCTGTCGCCCTACCTGCCCGACGAGCACGGATTGTTCTTCATCTATCATTTCACCGCTGAGGGCGTGCGAACCAAGGACGCCGCCGCCGCGCACTGGACATGGCGCAGCTACCAGCTTTCCGACATGCGGGCCCGCCATGAGATCGGCGCCGACCAGGCTTTGCCGGCACCTGTGCGCGAAGCTTTCCTGTCCGCCAGCCATGGCTGCCATATCGACCTCGAGGACGACTGGCTCTATGGCGATCTGCCGGACCTGCGCCATGACTATTCGGCGGAAGCGGGCGGGCTTGGCCATTTCCGCTTCGCGCTCAACGACACGATGCTGGTCGGCGCCCGCAAGCAACCGCTGCAGTCGGTCGACAACATCCGCAAGGCGATCGAGAATGGATCGCGCAAGTTCCGCTCGCCGGCCGAGTTGATCGAGGCGGTTGTCGGCCAGTCTTTTGACGGCATGGTGGCTGAACTTGCGGCAC
>NZ_RZOL01000529.1:0-3459 GCF_004022985.1 Mesorhizobium sp. M7A.F.Ca.ET.027.02.1.1
GTCTGCAGGCCGGGGCAGGCCGGACGGGATTCTGGTGCCGCGACGGATCAAACCACCGCGACGAATTGCTCTCAAAGCAGCGTCAGCTGCACCTGGTCTTTCCCGGCGGCAACGAACTGGTCGGTCCGCAGCGTGCGCCGTTCGGCATTGAGGCCGAGCCGCTTGGCTGTGATCTCGAAGCGCCGGCCGATCTGCCAGGCATAGGGACCGGCGCCCTTCATGCGTTTGCCCCATTCCGAATCGTAGTCCTTGCCGTCACGCATCGACCGGACCAGCGACATCACATGGCGGTAGCGGTCGGGATAATGCCGCAGCAGCCAATCCTTGAAGATCGGGCTGACCTCCAACGGCAGGCGCAGGATCACGTAGCCGGCTTCGCGCGCGCCGGCCGCACGTGCCGAATCGAGGATGCGTTCCATTTCCGGGTCGGTCAGGCCCGGAATGATCGGCGCCACCATGACCGAGGCCGGGATGCCGGCATCCGAAAGCTGCCGGATCGCTTCCAGCCGCTTGGTCGGTGTCGACGCGCGCGGCTCCATGGTGCGCGCCAGCATACGGTCGAGCGTCGTCACCGACAGCGCCACCTTGGCCAGCCCGCGTTCGGCCATGCGTGACAGGATATCGATATCGCGCGTCACCAGAGCGGACTTTGTCACGATGCCGACTGGATGGCCGCGCGCTTCCAGCACTTCGAGGATTTCGCGCATGATCCGGTATTGCTTCTCGATCGGCTGGTAGGGGTCGGTGTTGGTGCCGATGGCGATGGTGCGCGGCTGATAGCTGTCTTTCGAAAGCTCCTTGTCAAGCAAGCGCGCCGCATCAGGCTTGGCGAACAACTTCGATTCGAAATCCAGACCCGGCGACAGGCCCATGAAAGCGTGCGTCGGGCGGGCAAAGCAATAGACGCAGCCATGCTCGCAGCCGCGATAGGGGTTGATGGAACGGTCGAAGGAAATGTCGGGCGATTCGTTGCGGGTGATGATTGTGCGCGGCTTCTCGACCTGCACTTCGGTCTTGAAGGGCGGCAGTTCCTCCAGCGAATTCCAGCCATCGTCGAACACGTGCCGGCTGACCGGCTCGAACCGGCCGGACGGATTGATGCCCGCTGACCTGCCGCGGTTGCGGTCCGGGCGGACACGCATGCCGCTCTGCTCGACCATCGCATTGGCCATCTCGGCTCTTCCTGCTCCGAAAGCTGCAATGTCGGCGCGCACGATCTGTTCCATTTTCGCCCGCTCCCAAGGACTGTCCGTGTTGTGTCGAATCGCTCTGTTCATGAAATTATTCCTATTTGGTTGATGAGAACAAAGCAAGAACTTTCTATGGTGCGATGCAAAAACTGGCGCTGTCCGGCGCTTTCCGCTATTCGGCTGAGGATGCTCAGTGTTCTCATCGAAACCCGCAATGACGAGGAGGGCCTCGCCCGCACGCTCGCCTCGCTGATTGGCGGCGCGGTCGAGGGCGTGGTGCGTGAAGTCATCGTCTGCGACATAGGCTCCACCGACCAGACGCATCGTGTGGCCGAGCATGCCGGCTGTCAGTACGTGACGGGCGGTGTCGCTGCCGGCATCCGCCAGGCCAAGGGGGATTGGCTGCTGCTCCTGGAACCGGGCGCGCGGCTGGTGGAGGGCTGGATCGATGAGGTTGTCGCCCATACGGCAAGGCAGACCATGGCGGCACGGTTTTCGCGCACGCGAGCCAGTCGCACGCCATTCCTGGCCCGGGTCTTTTCGGGAAACCGCGCCTTGGCCGACGGCTTGCTGATCAGCAAGCGTCAGGCGGCTGCCGCGGCCAAGAGCGCCGGCAGTGCCGAGGCCATCGCCCGCGACCTCGCTACGAAGCGACTCGACGCCGAGATTTGGATGGCGCCGGCCAAGCAGGAACGCCGCTCCTCGACATGATTTTTTGCAGCTGCTCAGGTCATTGTGCATTGCACAAAATCTGACGCGGGGTTAGCTTCCGTTCAAGCGGGAATTGGGTTTGGGACATGCCGAGTGGCGAGCACCGATGCGGCATCGGTGGTGCTCTCATAGCCGAGGACCCAATGAAGCTTTCAACCCCCGACACATCCGGCGCGGCCAGTCTCGAGGCCATTGCGCGCAACGGCAGCCTGCTGCGGCGCATCGCCGTACGTATTCCAACCTATCTGACGGACCTGCGGGAGAACCCTGCCTGGCTGCCGATGTTCGTGCTGGCGCGCACGATGCCCGGACGCCGCATGCATTGGCTGGGCGCAAAACGCGCCCGCCCGGTCGCCAATGCCGGGGATACGATGTTTGCCGGTGTCGAACGGGGAGCGGTCGTCGATGCGTTGCGCTCCGACGGGCTGTTCTCAGGCCTGGTCCTGCCGCCTGATATCCATGAAGAGATCGCCGACTTCGCCGGGCGCACGCCTTGCTTCGGCAATTTCGACCGCCGTCTCGAATTCATGCCGGGGGAACATGCCGAGGCCGAGAAACGCCTTGGCCGCTCGCTGCTCAGCGGGCATTTTTTCGAGCGCATCCTCGACTGCCCGGCGGCGCTTGCCATCCAGCGCGATCCGCTGCTTCTGGATATTGCCGCGCACTATCTCGGCGGCCAGGCAAAACTGATCACGACGCGCGTCTGGTGGAGTTTTCCAACCGGTGCGGCTTCGGACGCCGACAAGAATCTCGCCTCGCTCGGCAAGTATCATTTCGACCTCGATGATTGGCGCATGCTGAAATTCTTCTTCTACCTCAAGCCGGTCGACGCCGACACCGGTCCGCATGTCTATGTCAGGGGCAGCCACAAGCGCCGCAGCCTCAAGCATCAGCTTACGCTTCTGGTCGGTCATCCCGCGCAACAGGTTCTGGATGTCTATGGCGAGCAGAGCCCGGTGACGCTGACCGGCGAGGCCGGTCTCGGCTTCGTCGAGGACCCCTTTGGCTTTCATATGGGCACCGTGCCGGCACGCACGCCGCGACTGATGATGGAAGTCGGCTTCGGCGTATCGCCGCCGTCGCGCCGACGGTTTCATGGCGAGCCGGTTATCCGCTGAGAGCTGCCTATCCGAAGCTCATCTCGACAGGTGTCCAGTGTGTGCGGCGTCTGGCTTGGCGCTGCGCCCTGTTTTCCGTATCGAAGTCAACGCGGACCGGCTCCTGGTTGAACCGTTCGCGGTCGTCCAGGGCGTTGATGATGACGATCGCCCTTGCATCGTCATCTCTGGCTATTGCGGCGACGTAGACACCGCACCGCCGGCAGATCAGATAGTCGGCCGTCCTCAGCCCGAACTGATATCTCCGCAATTGCGTCTCGTCCTTGACCGAGATGACCAGTCTGCCATTCGGATCGGCAACGGCGCGCGAACCATGTCTGACACAGAACGAGCATTGGCAAGCGCGAACTTCGGTTTGCGGTGGCTCGAGCTCGGTTGAAAATTCAAGGCGTATGTTGCCGCAATGGCATCCACCGGTGTGCACGGTCATCGTAGCTGCC
>NZ_RZOL01000052.1:0-23947 GCF_004022985.1 Mesorhizobium sp. M7A.F.Ca.ET.027.02.1.1
GTCCATGGCTGATAAAATCGCAACCGGGCCGGCGCGCGGCAAGCCGGCGAGACGCAGGCCCGCCGCCAAACCGGCCGCGCAAAAGCCGCGCCGCAAGCGCGCCAAGAAAACACTGGGCGACGATTTCCTGGCCGCCGTGCGTGCCGATTTCCGCACACATGGCGCCGGCGTCATCGCCGAGGTGCGGGCCGACAAGCCGGATCAATATCTGAAGATCGTGCTGTCGGTGCTGCCCAAGGATTTCGATGCCACGATCAACCAAATGGACGGCCTGAGCGATGACGAAATCCGCAGCCGCATCCGCGCCCTTGAGGCAGTCGTCAAGCCGTTCCTCGAAGAGCCCGGCGATGTCCGTGAAGACGGAATATCTGGCGCTGATGGCCGAACTGGACAGACGGCGCCGGACCAATCAACTGGCAGCCTATAGACCGTATCTGACGCTGCCGGCGGTTTCCTACGCCAGGATCGCCGGCCTGCCGATGCCCGCTCCCGCCGACGACACCACCACGCTGGCGGCCGCCTTCCTGATCGGCGTCTGCGCCATGTGGATTTCGGACGTCCTGTTCGAGTTCGTGGTGCGGAGAGTCAGCCGCGCGCGGGACGAATAGCTGGTGCGGCGGCGATTGCTTGGCGGAATTGCCGAGGCACGTTTCCCGCGGCATCGAACCATCGAAGACAACCCAAAATAGCCCGTTCCGGTTCGCCGGGCGGGCCATTTTTGCGTTTTGGCCTAATCAAGCCAGAATGTTGACCGCGCGTGCCGCGACCAGCGCGATGGTCAGCAGCGAGATCATGGCCTCGGCCATCATCAGCAGCTTGGCGCGCTGGGAGAGTGGCAAGGTATCGGTCGGCGAAAATGCGGTCGCATTGGTGAAGGCGAGGAAGAAATAATCGACGAAGCCGGGCAGCCAATCTCGAAGCTCACGGTCGTTCAACGTCATCTGCGCGAACAGGAAATCGGCCTGTGCGAGCTTGACGAGGCCGCAGGTCGGCGGACCGCCGCGGTCGGTGCTCCAGAACCACAAGGCAAAAACGATGACGTTGGTGACCCAGATGTTGAGCGCGTCGATCAGCAGCGTCGTACCGCTACTGCCGGCATGGCCCTCCAGCAAGGCACGCACCAGCAGGACCAGCGAACCGCAATTGATGATGCTGATGATGGCGGTCATGGTCAGGGCTGTTCTGCGGATCATGACCCGAAACTGGCCGATCGCATGCCACTCGTGGTCCTCGACCGCCTTTCGGGTGGCGGCCTGCGTCCAGGCGGTGGCCACCGACAAGGGCAGCAGCAGGGCCGCCTCCAGCGCGGGCGCCACCCAGCGCGGCCAGAATGAGAGATTGTTGATGACCAGAAGCTGCAGGCAGATGATGACGAGAACGGCCGCACGGGCCATCCAGAAATCGAGCGCACGGTAGTGAATGACGGCGTGGTGGTGGCGCATTTTTCAAATCCTGGATGCTTTTTGGGGACGGTAACCGGTCAGGCGTAGGCGACGCCTGCCGCGATCACGCCCAAGGCGCCATGCCCGGCATGTTCAGGGTGCTGCGGGATGGCGTGTTCCATTGTTGTCTTGCTGGCATGTGATGACGGGAGAGGCGGCATGGTGGCGCGAAACTCTGCCTCAATCTTGGTTTTGCCATGGTCGGCCAAGTATACATTTTCGTAAGCTTCAAGTTCTGGGCTGTTCGTAAAACCGTCCGGTGTGATTTATCCACCGCATGACGCGAATCGACGAAACCATGAACGGTTGGCTGCCGGTCGGCAGTTCTGTTCCAGGCGACTGGTGGCAGTCGTCGATCTGGCCGGGGCTGACGCGCTATCCAGAAGCCGGCCTGGCGCTTTTATGCCTGACGCAGATCCTGTGCTGGACCGTGATGCCGGCGCTTGTCGATGCCGCCCCGCCCGGCGACGTCGTCGAGAGTTTCATGTGGGGCCGCGAATGGGTGCTTTTGACCTACAAGCATCCGCAGCTCCCCGGCTGGCTGCTCGAGATCAGCCATCTTCTGACCGGATCGTTCCGCTGGCCGCAATATCTGCTCGCCCAGCTTGTCGTCTCGGCGACCTTCGTCTTCGTCTACCTGCTGGCCCGCGACATGCTCGGGAGAACCCGCGCGCTGGCCGCCGTGCTTTTGATGCCGTCATTGTATTTCTTCGGCTGGCCGACACCGCAGTTCAATCATGATTACGCGCAGATGCCCTTCTGGGCCGCAATCTGCTGGCTGCTGTGGCGTGCGGGCCGTAGCGGTGGGCCGGGCTGGTGGCTGGCGCTCGGACTGGTGTCGGGCGTCGGGCTCTATGCCAAGTTTTCCACCGGGCTGCTGTTGCTCTTCGGGGCGATCTGGCTGTTGTCGGACACGCGGGCACGCAATCGGCTCGCCACGCCCTGGCCCTGGCTTGGGCTCGCGGTTTTCCTCGCCGTCGCCGCGCCACTGGCCATCCAGCTCTACCGCATCGATTTCCTGCCGCTGACCTATGTCGCCGGCCGCGATGAATGGGTGTTGGTCCACCGCGCCCGCCTTTACTATATCGGTGTCCAAATGGCGGGGCTCTGCGGCTTATTGCTGGTGCTGTCGATATCGGGGCTGTTGCGGCGTTCGCCCGCGCCGGAACAGCCCATTGAGCGCGGCGCGCTGGCCTATCTCGTGTGGATGGGGCTTGGTCCGGCGGTGCTTGTCATGGTGGCCTCGCTGTTTACCGGCGCCGGCGAGGCGTGGGGCGCGCCGATGTACAATCTGGTCGGCGTTGTGGCGATCGCCTTGCTGGGTCATCGGCTTGGCGCCGTCGAACTGCGACGGCTGGCGATCTGCGCGTTCGCCTGCATCCTCGGCATGTCCGGTGCCTATGCGGGCATCCGCTGGACGAGTTGCAATTTGCGCGGGCGCATGGATGCCGTCTGCTGGCCAGCGCGGCAGATTTCGGACGAAGCCGAGGCGGTCTGGCACGCGGCGGTGCCCGGTCGGCTCGACATCGTCGGCGGCGATACCCGCATCGCGTTGCTGGCGGGCCTCAACGCCTATGACAAGCCGTCGATCTTCACAGACCTCGACATGCGGCTCGCCCCCTGGATCACCAGCCAGCGGCTGCGCGATCACGGCATGCTTCTGGTCTGGCCCGGGAGCGGCGTGCCACCTCGGCTGCTGGCGTGGCTGGGAAACATCCCGGTCAAGACCGTTCTTTTCGACTGGTCGCTCAGGGCACCACCGGTGGCGATCAGCTTTGCCGCCATTCCGCCTGGCATGAAGCTACTGGGTTTGATCGACAGCCTCGCCCAACCGAGCAATTGAGGTAGATCCACCGCGTCCGCTGGACGAAGCAGGTGACAATGCCCATTTATGGCGAGACCACTTGCTTTCACGCAATTCCAGACGGAAAACCGCCACACACTTTTCCCGGAATTGCTTTTGAGGAGACGTGACATGGCGACTTCGACCGAACGTGCAGTCCTTGCCGGCGGCTGTTTCTGGGGCATGCAGGATTTGATACGGCGCTATCCCGGCGTCATCTCCACCCGTGTCGGCTACAGCGGCGGCGACGTGCCCAACGCCACCTACCGCAACCACGGCACCCACGCCGAAGCCATCGAGATCAATTTCGATCCGGCCATCATAAGCTATCGCACGCTGCTGGAACGCTTTTTCCAGATCCACGATCCGACGACCCGCAACCGCCAGGGCAACGATGTCGGGACGAGTTATCGCTCGGCGATCTATTACACCAGCGACGAACAGAAGCGCGTCGCCGAGGACACCATCGCCGATGTCGATGCCTCGGGCCTGTGGCCGGGCAAGGTCATCACCGAAGTCGCACCCGTTGGTCCGTTCTGGGAAGCCGAGCCCGAGCATCAGGACTATCTGGAGAAATATCCCAACGGATACACCTGCCACTTCGTCAGGCCAGGCTGGAAGCTGCCGGTTCGCGAGACGGCGGTTTCGTAGAGTTCAAGGTTGTACCAAGCCCCGATCCCCGCGTCGTGGTAGAACAAAGCCGCGGAGGTTGTGCTCCGCGGCTTTGGTTCGATCGCGTGCAGATTACTTGCCGCAATTGTTGTCGTTGACTGTCGGCGAGGTGGTGCCCGGGGAGGTGCCGTTGGCATCTGCCTGCGCCCCCTGCGGACTTGCCGGGCAATTCTGATCCGCGTTTGAATTCATATCTCCTACCGTGCCAGTCGTGCTGTTGGTCGTGCCCGGGTCGACAGTGTCCGGCTCGACCGTATTCGGTGAAGCCGGCGTGTTCGGCTCAACCGTCACCGATTTGCCGCTGCCGCTTCCATTTGCGTTGTTGCTGCCGGCGCTTTGCGCCATGGCTGACGCGGCCAGACCAATGGTGAGAACCGAAGCTGCGAGGATTTTCATGAACATGGTTTGTCTCCATTTCTGTGAAGTCGTCGCTTGTTTTCTACGAAAGTGATCGCGTTGCGACTGTGGGGACAACCGGTCGCAGCGGCGAAGGTTCCCGACAAAATTCCGCACAGGCGCACCGTGACTGGCGCAATGCTTTTGGCGCAGTGCTCTGAAAAAACGGCTTTCCCTTGAACTCGAATGATGCTTTAAGGCGCACATCCACAGGGGTGCTCCGTACGGTCGGGGCTGAGACGGGGGCGGCAAGCCCACAGACCCTAGAAGCTGATCTGGGTAATACCAGCGGAGCGAGGCGGGCGATGTTTTCAGGCGCACAGATTTCCCTATACCCCATGACCGACGATTTCGTCGGTGTCATTCTTGGCGCGCTCGGTGCGCTCGATCCCTGGCGCGACAAGCTCAGGATCGAGACCGACGACATCTCGACCTTGCTGGTCGGGCCGCCCGAAGTGCTGTTTCCCGCCATGCGCGACCTCTTCGTGGCGGCGGCACGCAGCGGCAAACATTGCGTGTTGTCGGCCACCATCTCGCGCGGGTGCCCTGGCGAGCCGGATGATCCGATCTGCCGCTCCGATGCACTTGGCGGGCCTGTTGGGCCACTCGGCCCGCGCAAGGATGCGGCCATCGCGGCGGTGCGCAATGCTGCTGCCACCGGCCAGCCGGCGGCGGCGCAGTTCTCGCTCTATGTGATGGGCACCGACGACCACATGGACGAGATCTACGGCTGCATCGATTTTCTCAAGCAGTCCGGCGTCTATGAGCGTTCCAAGCATTTCTGCACGAAACTGCGCGGTGATGCCGGTGCGATCTTTTCGGCGCTGGACGAGGCCTTCTGCCGCTTCGGACCAGGCGCCGGCCACGTAACCCTCGACGTCACGGTCTCGGCCAACAGCCCGTCGGCTGTCTGAGCCAGCCGCGCTTTCGCGCTGCCGTCAAAGGTTATCTCCCGTGGCCACATCATCAGTCGCTTCGCGCCCGATCGCGAGCCTTCTTGTCAAGGCAATGCCGGCCATGATCTCGGTCGGTTTGCTCCTGCTGGCGTGGGAGCTTTATGCCACCTATTCCGGCATCAGGCCGACGACACTGCCGGCGCCGTCGCGCGTTTTCGAGCAAGCGCTGCTCAATCGCCAGGCGCTGGCCGACAACGCCATTCCGACCATCGGCGCCACGCTGCTCGGCTTTGCCTGTTCGCTCAGCGCTGCCTTCGTGCTGTCAATGCTGGTCGACTTCTTCCAGCCGCTGCGGCGTGCGATGTTTCCTGTCTTAATCGTCAGCCAGACCTTGCCGCTGGTGGCGATCGCGCCGCTGGTGGTGCTCTGGTTCGGCTTCGGGCTGGCGCCCAAGATCATGCTGGTGGCGCTGGTTACCTTCTTTCCGATGCTGGTTGCGTTGGTCGAGGGTTATGAGTCGACCGAGGCCGAGATCGGGCAAATGCTGCGCGCCATGGGGGCAGGGCGCTGGCGCATCTTCGTGCTGGCACGGCTGCCTTCGGCGCTGCCCTATTTCTTCGCTGGTTTGAGGATCTCCATCACCTACGCCGTGGTCGGCGCGATCTTCGCCGAATATGCGGGGGCCGCGAAGGGGCTGGGCATCTACATGCTCAACGCCAAGAACAATTTCCGTCCTGACCTGGTTCTTGCCGCCGTCGGAGTGAGTGCCGCGCTGACACTTGTCCTGTTCGGGTCGACTGTACTGCTGCAGCGCCTCGCGATGCCCTGGGAGCGGGCCGGCAAGGAAACCGCCGGGAAGGGGGCCTGGCGATGAACCGGCTCGAGCTGCGGCATGTGCGCAAGGCGTTCGGTGGGCTCGACGTGCTGGCCGATATTTCGCTTAGCGTCGGCGCTGGTGAATTCGTCTCGATCCTTGGACCCTCGGGCGCCGGCAAATCGACACTCTTCCAGCTCCTGACCGGCGCCGAGCATGGCGAGGGCGAGATGTTGTTCGACGGCGCGCCGCTCGACGACCACGGCAGGCATTTCGCCTTCATGCCGCAGCGTGACGCGCTGATGCCGTGGCGGCGCATCCTCGAAAACGCGACGCTCGGGCTCGAAGTGCAAGGCATGAGGAGACAGGCGGCGCGGGCGCGCGTTGCGCCGTTGTTTGCCGAATTCGGGCTTGCCGGCTTCGAGCGGCATTTTCCAGCGCAACTGTCCGGCGGTATGCGCCAGCGCGCGGCCTTGCTGCGCACGGTGGTGCAGCAACGCGACATGCTTTTGCTCGACGAGCCGTTCGGCGCTCTCGACGCGCTGACCCGCACGGCCATGCAGCGCTGGCTGGAACAGATGTGGCGGCATCATCGCTGGACGGCGCTCCTGATCACCCATGACGTGCGCGAAGCCGTGTTCCTGTCCGACCGCATCTATGTGCTGTCGGCGCGCCCGGCCCGCATCGTGCGTGAAATCAAGGTGCCGCTGCCGCGCCCGCGCAGCCTTGGCGGCGATGCCGCGCGCCAGGCAAGTACGCTCGAGGCCGAGATTCTCGACATCATCCTCAACGCCACCCCATCCAAAGGACACGATCATGACTGACTTGACGCGCCGGCAGGCGTTGTTGCTGACCCTTGCCACAGGCCTTCCGCTCGTTGCCGGATCGGGGCGAGCCCAAGCACAATCGGCACAAAAGGTCACCGTTGCCCTCGACTGGACTGTCAACACCAACCACATCGGACTGTTCGTCGCCCGCGACAAGGGCTTCTATCGCGAGGCCGGGCTCGAGGTCGACATCCTGCCTTACAGCGATACCGGTGCGGGCACGCTGGTTGCAAATCGCGTCGCCGATTTCGGCATCAACGGCACCATCAGCCTGTTCACCCAGAGAACCGCCGGAGCGGACCTGAAGGGCGTCTATGCGGTGGTGCAATCGGAAACCGGCCGCGTGGTCTTCAATGCGGCCCGCAGCGAGATCGTAAGCCCGAGAAACCTCGACGGCCTGACCTATGGCGGCTTCGGCAGCGCCTGGGAAAACGCCCTGATATCGACCATCATCCGCCATGATGGCGGCAAGGGCAATTTCGAGACGGTGACGCTCGGCACCTCAGCCTATGAGGCGCTGGCCAACGGTTCGGTCGATTTCACGCTCGAAGTCTCGACCTGGGAGGGTGTCGACGCCGAGCTCAGGGGCGTCAAACAACGCAGCTTCGTCTATGCCGATTACGGCGTGCCTGACGAGCACACGACACTGATCTCTTCGAGCGAAGCCTATCTCCAGGCAAACCCCAAGCCTGCGGCCGCCTTTGTCCAGGCGACGCGGCGCGGCTACCAGTTCGCGGTCGATCACCCCGAAGATGCGGCAGCCCTGCTGATCGCGGCCAACAAGGATGCGTTGACCAATCCGGCGCTGATCCACGCCTCACTGAAGGCGCTGATCGACGGCCATTATCTGCGCAGCCAAAGCGGCGCCATCGGGACGATGGATCCGGCCAAGATGGGAGCGATCGGCGGCTATCTCTTCGCGTCCGGCATTTTGCGTGATGCCGACGGCAAGCTGGTTGCTCAACGCCCGGATTTCGGGAGCTATTTCCGCAACGACTATCTGAGCTAGTCTGGCAAAACCAAATGAGATGGGTCGCCAGTCTTTCTGGGCGACCGCGTGGAGCAGGTCGTCTGGAAGTGGCGCCCTGGCTCCCCGACAGCCAGTTTAATGCCGATCTGATCTTGTTGATTAACTGCCCGGCAATGGTTGCGTGCAAAGGTCGCCCTGAGGGATCATTGGGGTGTTTGCATTGCTCATATCAAAAAGCGAGGCGCTTTCGCACATCAGTGACGGCAGGATTTTGTCCGCAGCCCGAAAGCGCGAAATCCTGGTGGATTTGCGCGAAGGTTTCTTTCGGATCTGCGCGCTGGCCTTCGCGGGCATGTTCGTCTACCGCGGCGTATCTCACCTGATGCTCGACCCGACCCGCATCAATGTGGCGCTGGTGGCAATTTCCGAGATCCTGACCTTTACCTGGCTGCTTCTGTCGCGGCGACCGCAGGTTCGCGACTGGAACCCGCTGACGGTGGTTGTTTCGGTGGTCGCCAGCTTCGGTGTCGGCTTCATCGACCTGGAACCGGGCGTGGCCATCATCCCGATCTATGCCGCCGCGCCGCTGCAAGTCCTGGCGTTGGGGTTCGTGATCTGGGGGAAGATATCGCTAGGGCGTTCTTTCGCCATTCTGCCGGGCAATCGCGGCGTGATGACCGACGGTGCCTACCGCCTGGTGCGGCACCCGATCTATGCCGGATACCTTGCCGGTCATGTCCTGTTCCTGCTGTCGGCCTTTTCCTTCTACAATCTTGCTGTCTACGCCGCGATCACCTTCTTCCAGGTTCATCGCATCCTGCGCGAAGAGGCGCTGTTAGCCGCGACGCCGGAATACCGGGACTATATGAAGCGCGTCCACTACAGGCTGTTCTACGGGATCGTCTGACAAGCCGGCCAGCGCAGAATCGTTCGGCCTGCAATCACGCTTGCACTCTCTCGCTCCCGCATCCGCCGACAGACTCTGGCCACTTGCAATCATCGTGGCGGTCTTGCTGATCTTGCGAGAGGCTCATGCGCTGTCCGGTGCGGTGTACGGCCTCGCAGTAAGACGAGCAGAGTAACGTCCGATCATCAATGGCCTTACGCACTGTTAGTGTAACGAGAAATTATTCCAACTTTATTATAATTTTATTTCAGAAATTTTGTTGATGTATACCACGCTTCAGGTTCAGTATTCTCTCTCTGAAACTGAAATTCATCACCTCGCGTAGTTGATCTTGCAATCGGCCTCTCGCCAATTGCTTTAGCGCAACGACAACAGGAGAGTGTTATGGCTCACACCATCAAGACAGTCGCCAACATGTTGGCGGGTAGTGCGGTAATCTTAGCCCTTTCCCTGCCCGCCAATGCTGCGGGAATCGGCCTTGGCGTTGGTGCCTCGGTGGGTGGTAGCGGCGGCGTCAATGCCGGCGTCGGGGCTTCCGTTGGCGGCAGTGGCGGCATCAGCGCCGGAGTGGGCGCCTCGGTGGGCGGCAGCGGTGGTGTAAAGGCCGGGGCCGGTGCCAATGTCGGCGGCTCGAGCGGTGTCAATGCTGGTCTCGGCGCTTCGGTCGGCGGCAGCAATGGCATCAATGCCGGCGCGGGCGCCAATGTTGGAGGATCTGGCGGCATTGCTGCCGGCCTCGGCGCCAATGTGGGCGGGACGAGCGGCGTCGGCGTCGGTGCCGGCGTGGGTATTGGGGGCGGCATCAATCCGTCCAATCCGTCGAACCCGAGCAATCCGTCCAATCCGTCAAACCCCAGCAGGCCGAGCCTGCCGGGTGTCGTGGCCCAGATGTCGGATAGCAAGGTGGCGCGGATGAAGAAGCGCTGCGTCGACGTGCTCGGCAGCGAAGGCGCCTACGACCGCGACCTACGGCAACTCTGCCTCCTGATCGCGCGCCGCTGATGCTGGAGGTGCCGGGACTGGAGGTGCCGAACAGGCCCTGAGGCTCGGCCGCACGCTCCTGGCCTCCGGCTGGTAGGAAGGCCCGCCACACTGGCGGGCTTTCCGCGTTCATTGGCGTGCCGGTATCAAAGTTCTGGCTTGCATCACGTTGGATGGCCGTTTCCGTTGCCACGATCGCACGGAACGGTAGAGCCTTGGGAACGTTCTCGTCCTCGAACATCGCGGCCGCGATGTTCGACCCAATGCGTCAGCGCTAACGGGAGCTGAAAGCCATGAGTCTTGGAACCATACTGATCATCATTCTTATCCTTGCGCTGCTTGGCGGCTTCAGCGGCCTCGGCGGCGGCCCTTTTTATGGCACCGGTTACTATGGCGGCGGCGGCCTCGGGCTCGTGCTGCTCATCGTCATCGTGCTTGTCGTGCTCGGGCGCATCTAGCCAGGCCCGCCCGGTTGTCGCCGACAGATCGCAATCTCGTGAGCGCCCCCAATGCCGGCGCGCACCGGATTGTGATGCAGGCAAGCCGGCTTGTGATCCTGCACTCTGCAAAACTTTCGTATGGTCATTGCGGTCCACACCCCCCCCGTGGAAACAAGAGGAGAGGGTCCCACCCCTTGTCCTCCTCCAAGGCCCGCTCCGGTTCACCGTGGCGGGCTTTTGCTTGATGGGCGAGGGAACCGGCTTGCATCAAGCTTCAAGGAAAGGCGGGGGTTTTCTGAGAAGTCTCCGTTCTGGCTGCGGCGTTGAGCGCAGGCCAGATCCTGACGCCAGATTACTCCATGTCAGGTACGTCGCCGCTGACGAAGAGCGTGTTCGGCGGGCCGTATTCGCCTAGCGTCGGATCGGCCTCACGGCTCCAGGCGATGACGCCGGCATGCTTTGCCGCCAGAGCCTTGGCGGTGCGTATAGCGCGGTCTTCGCTTTGCTGGTCGGCGGGTCCAAAGGCTGGGAACAGCTCGCCATCCTCACCGCGATCGAAGGCGACCACGACGATCAGCCTGGGATTTTTCTGGCCACTGGAATCGGACATCTTGCACCTTTGGCGCGGAACCTATCACATTGCTCGGGGTTGAAGGCCGCGAATCGATGAATGCCGACTTTGGGGAGTGGCATCGTGCAAGATCAGCGTTTCGATGAGCCGGTCAGGATTGCGCTCGGCCGATCGCGAAACTCGATCTTCAACGTGGAGCGGGTCGCTCAGGCTGCAGACATCCTGCTGAACCGCTGGCCGGTTGCGACCGGGCAAAAGCATATGGTTGCCCGCAAGGTCTGTCTGGCCGTGCTCGAGGGAAAGAAAGAAGTCTCGGCGGCAAGGGCCACGTTCATCAACGCGGCGATCGAGGCGGACATCCTCGTCGAACCGCGTGAGGTGTCGATCCCGTAGCCTGCCCCGGTGAAATTGAATCAGGATCTGGCTCCATCCCCTTGGATGTGTGCCTCTTTTGGCGACGGCCGACCGGCTTTTCGGGGCTATTGACCTGCCTCTCGGCACGCCCTGCACGGTTATTCCGCCCATTCCGCTGCCTTTCGGTCAGTCTTCAGCATCCGTTGACAAGGCATCCGGGCCTCTGTATTGAACAGGATTATACAGGTTCATTGAACAGGTCCCTTATGAAACGGCGCGCGATTCAACTGTCTCCCGGCACGGGCAAGCCCGAGCAGATCGCCACCGTCCTCGAACATGAGATCCGCTCCGGCGTTCTCGGCTTCGGCGACCGCCTTCAAAGCGAGAACGAACTCGTCCAGCGCTTTTCCGTGAGCCGCAATACGGTCCGCAAGGGTCTCGAGGAACTGTCGAGCCGCGGGCTGATCACGACCAGGGTCGGTATCGGCTCGTTCGTCACCTTCGACGGCAAGCCGGTCGACGACGCGATCGGCTGGTCGCGGGCGCTGGCCGATGCCGGCGCCAATGCCGA
This sequence comes from Mesorhizobium sp. M7A.F.Ca.ET.027.02.1.1, assembly GCF_004022985.1. Classification (NCBI taxonomy): domain Bacteria; kingdom Pseudomonadati; phylum Pseudomonadota; class Alphaproteobacteria; order Hyphomicrobiales; family Phyllobacteriaceae; genus Mesorhizobium; species Mesorhizobium sp. M7A.F.Ca.ET.027.02.1.1. The sequence goes on from NZ_RZOL01000052.1 coordinate 11,685, forward strand.
GACGCGGACGCTGCGGCTGGAGGTCATCGAAGACCCCGATCTGGCTGCGCTGCTTGGTATCGAAAGCCCGTTCTTCATTGCCGTTGACCGGGTGCGCACCAACGCCAGCGACGGCCATGCGATCTCCATCGAGCGCAGCCGGCTGCCATTGTCTTCCGAGCTTGAGGACGTACCGTTGCGCGGACTGCGCGAGGGCTCGCTGCACCAGACGCTGCGCGCCGCCGGCCTCATTCCCGACCATGGCGAGGAATGGGTCGAGATCGAGATGCTCAATGCCGAGGATGCGGCCATCCTCGGTTGCCCACAAGGCACGCCCTTCCTGCGCGGGCGCCGGTTGACGCGTGCGGCTGACGATCGGCCGATCGAGTATGTCACCAGCCTGCTCAACCCGGCACATTTTGCGCTGCATATGAGGTTCTGAGCGATGCCGGATGCAACCAGCAAGGCCATCGATCGCGCCATGGGCGCGCTTGTCGGCGGAGCGCTGGGAGACGCGCTCGGCATGCCGACGCAGCTTTTGTCGCCGGCTCGCATTGCCGAACTCTACGGCCATGTAGAGGATTTCATCGAGCCTGTCGCCGATCATCCGGTGTCGAAGGGCCTGGCCGCCGGAACCATCACCGACGATACCGAACAGGCGCTGCTGCTCGGCCGCATCCTGCTCGAATCCGGCGACCGTTTCGACCACGCGCGCTGGGTCAATGCGCTGCTCGACTGGGAGCGCGAGGTCAAGGCGCGCGGCAGCTATGATCTTTTGGGGCCGTCGACCAAGCGTGCCATCGATGCCATCAACAATGGCGTACCGGCCGAGGAAGCGGGACGCAGCGGCGACACCAATGGCGCGGCCATGCGCATCGCGCCTGTCGGCATCATGATGCCGCTTGAACCGTTGGAGACGTTCGTCGGCAAGGTGGCGGAGACTTGCCGGGCGACGCACAACACCTCGATCGCCATAGCCTCGGCCGCAGCCGTCGCAGCGGCCGTCAGCCGCGGCGTCGCCGGCGGCGGTTGGCGCGATGCTTCGACCAGCGCGGTCGCGGCGGCGAGGCGAGGGGCGACGCTCGGACATTGGGTCACCGGCGGCGACATCGCCGCGCGTATCGTCTGGGCGCAGGACATCGTGCGTGGCAAGGCGATCAGGGATGCGATCCGGCTGATCACCGATCTGGTCGGCACCGGCGTCGCCAGTCAGGAATCCGTTCCGGCTGCCTTCGCCGTGCTGGAAGTCGCCCGTGGCGACCCCTGGCAAGCAGCCATCATCAGCGCCAATCTCGGCGGCGACACCGATACGATCGGCGCCATCGCTGCCGGCATGGCCGGCGCCTGCACCGGCTTTTCCCGATTGCCGCAAGAGCACATCCTCCGGCTTGTCGGCATCGACTTGTCAGAGGTTGGCGCGCTCGCCGCCGACCTTGTCGCGGCAAGGGCGGCGAAAGCCGGCTCCAGCAAGGACGCGGCGGCGTGAGCGGCCGTCTCGTCCATATAGGCAGTGCCGTGGTCGATTATGTCTACCGCATCGACGCTTTGCCGGCGCCCGGCATGGAAAAGACGGCATCGAGCTTCGCCCAGGTCGCCGGCGGCGGCTTCAACATGATGGTGGCGGCCAGCCGCACCGGCATGCAGGTGGTGTTCGGCGGCCAACTCGGCAGTGGGCCGAATGGCGACTTCCTGCGCACCGCCTTCATGGCCGAGAACATCGCGACACTGACGCCGCCATCGCCCTTGATGGACAGCGGCAATTGCGTCGCCATGATCTCCAGCGACGCCGAACGCACCTTCGTGTCATGGCCAGGTGCGGAGAGCATACTCAGCCTCGAAATGATGGCGCCGGTCGCGGTGGCACCGGGCGATTGGGTGTTCACCTCCGGCTATACGCTGAGCTACCCCAAGAGCCGCGATGCGCTCACCGACTGGATCGAGGCGCTGCCGGCGAATATTCCCTTCGTGTTCGACCCGACCCCGGTCATCTCGGATATTCCACGCTCCATCCTGTCGCGGGTGCTTGCCCGCACCACATGGCTGAGCTGCAACACGATGGAGGCGGCTGAGATCGCCGGTTTGGGCAATGTCGAGGCTGTCGCTGCACGACTTCTGGTCGACCATTGCCCACGCGCTGCGGGCGTGGTCATCCGCGCCGGCGCGAAGGGTTGCCATATCAGGCTGGCCGATGGCTCAGCCCAGACCATTGCCGGCTTCAAGGTCAACGCCGTCGACACCAATGGCGCCGGCGACACCCATATCGGCGCTTTCGTCAGCGCGCTGGCGCACGGAATCTCGCCCTTCGAGGCAGCGCGCTATGCCAATGCTGCTGCTGCTGTTTCGGTCACCCGCCATGGCGGCTCGTCGGCGCCGACGAATCGCGAAATCCAGACATTCCTGAGCCATGCCGCCGACCCATCGGGAGCAGGCCGGACACAGAAGGCCAATGCATAACAGCTGGAAAAGCCTGACAAGCCCGGGAACCGGGCAAACCCACAGAGAGGAACCAACCATGCGCATGCCTGATTTGACTGCTCTGCTGACGGCGACCGCCGTCTTTACCTCCGCACTTGCGTTCGCCGCCAAGGCCGACGAAGTGCATGTGCTCAACTGGAAGGGTTACGGCGCCGACGAACCGTGGGCCGTCGAGGCTTTCGAAAAGGCGACCGGCAACAAGGTCGTCAACGACTTCTTCAATTCCGAACAGGAAATGCTGACCAAGATCCGGACCAATCCCGGCCTCTATGACGTGGTCATGATCAACGCCGCCTTCAACGACCAGGCGATGGCCGGGAAACTGATCCAGCCGATCGACGTTTCCAAGCTGCCGAACTATGCCGACATCAGCAAGGACAAGGCGGGATCGCCGATGCTCGTCCATGACGGCAAGGTCTATGGCGTGCCGTGGGTATGGGGTCTAACCGCACTCGCCATCAACGAAAAGTCCTTCGACAAACCACCGACGAGCATCGCCGAAATGTGGGATGCCGCCCACAAGGGCCGCGTCGTCATTCGCGACGATGCCGTTGAAGCGGTGCAGTTCGGCGCCATCGCCACTGGCCAGAACATCAACGACATCAAGGATATGGATGCGGTCAAGACGAAGCTGACCTCGCTGATGCCGCAGATCAAGACCTTCTGGAGCTCGGAAAACGACTGGAACCAGATGGTCGCCTCCAACCAGATCGACATCGGCACCTATTGGAGCGGCTCGGCCGACCGCGCCAAGACGCATTTCAAGCTGCCGGTCTCGCTGGTGGTGCCGCAGGAAGGCGCCGTCGCCTGGCTCGACGCGTTTTCCATCCCCGTCGGCGCCAAGAACGTCGCCGGCGCCGAGGCCTTCATCAACTACATGATCGACCCGAAATTCTATGTCGAATGGGTCACCAAGGTTGGCGCTCCGGTCTCGGCCAACACTAAGGCGGTGGAAGCGCTGCCCGAGGATGCCTTCAACCGCAAGGTCATGGGTGATCCCGAAGTGGCCAAGCGCATCCAGTTCCAGGCGCCGATCACCGACGCCCAGCGCGAAGCCTATCTGGCGCTCTGGCAGCAGCTTAAGGTCGACGTGAAGTAAGATCACAGCCAAGCCAGCCGGCGGTTCGCGTCGGCTGGTTCTTCCAATACTGGGAGGAGGGTACCATGGCAGCTGCGACAGCGTCGCGAAGCGGGCTGAGATCGGCATTGCCGCTGCTGGCACCGGCCTATCTCTGGCTGACGGTGGCGATCTTCCTGCCGCTATCCGCTATGGTCTTCTTCTCGTTCATGACCGAGCTGCCGCTGTCGGGAAAGCCGTGGGCGTTCACGCTTGGCAACTATGCCGCCTTCTTCTCACAGAGCCTCTATCTGACGCTGCTGCTGGCCTCGCTGCGCCTTGGCCTCGAAGTGACGCTGTGGTGCGTCGTCATCGGCTATCCCGCCGCTTACGTGCTGGCCAAGGTGCTGAAGGGGCGCAGCCGCGAGGCGATCTTCCTGCTCGTCATCCTGCCGTTCTGGTCGAATGGGTTGGTGCGCATCTTTTCCTGGGCGATGGTGCTGCGCGAGGGGGGCATCCTCGACACCGCGCTCAACGCGGTGCTGCCGTTCAAGATCAACATCGACCTGATGTACTCTTATCCGGCCGTCATCATCGGGCTGGTGCATTCTTATGTGCCCTACATGGTGCTGACCTGCTATCTCACGCTGCAGGCGATCGACGACTCGCTGATCGAGGCCGGACGCTCGCTTGGCGCATCGCGGCTCCAGGTGCTGAAGCGGGTGATCATCCCGCTGTCGATGCCGGGTTTGGTAGCGGGTGCGGCCCTGATCTTCGTGCCGGTCGTCGGCTCGTTCATGGAACCGCGCATCCTGGGCGGCCGCACCGGCACCTTCTACGGAACGGTCATCGAGGACCAGTTCGTCGCCGTATTCAACTGGCCGCTCGGAGCCGCACTCTCCTTCATCCTGCTGGCCGTGGTGCTGGTCATCCTGGCGGTTGCCTCGCCGGTGCTGCGGAGGGCTGCGTGATGACGACGACCCGCATCCTCGAAGGACTCGGCCGCCTCTATATCTGGCTGCTGCTCGCCTTTCTTTATCTGCCGATCATCATCATGGCGCTGATGTCGTTCAACGTTTCTCCCTTCTACCAATTGCCGTTCGAATGGACGACCGAATGGTATGCTTCGCTGTGGCAGAACGACCAACTGATCGCAGCGACCTGGAACAGCGTCGAGATCGCGGTCATCACCACGATCATCTGCGTCGTGCTCGGCTCGGCGGCATCACTGGCGCTCTATCGCTATGAGTTTCGCGGCAAGAAGTTCCTGCAGGCGCTGCTGTTTCCGCCGATCGCCATACCGTGGCTGATCACCGGCACGGCGATGCTGATTTTTTTCTTCGGCGTCGGTATCGGTCGTGGCCTGCACGCGATCCTGCTCGGCCATGTCGCATTGGCGCTGCCCTATGTCATCGTCGTCGTCTCGGCCCGGCTGCAGACCTTCGCGCCGGAGCTGGAAGAGGCGGCGCGCTCACTAGGCGCCAACCAGTGGCAGGTGACGCGCCGCGTCACGCTGCCCTGGATCATGCCCGGCGTCATCGCCGGCGGGCTGTTCGCGTTTGCCGTTTCGTTCGACCAGTTCGTGGTGTCCTATTTCCTGGCGACGCCGGGCCAGACGACGCTGCCGGTCGAAATCTACGCCGCGATCCGCAAGGGTTTCACGCCCGAGATCAACGCGGTCTCGACCATCATCATTGTCGTGTCGATGGCGCTGATGCTGCTGACGGCGCGGTTCTTCAAATTCGGCGGAGAGAAATAATGGCCGGCGTGCAGGTATCCGATGTCTCGCGCAGCTTTGGCGCACACAAGGCGCTGGACAACGTCTCCATCGACTTCGCCGATGGCGGCTTTTACGCTCTGCTCGGGCCGTCGGGCAGCGGCAAGACCACGCTGCTGCGGCAGATCGCCGGTTTCGATTTTCCTGACTCGGGTCGCATCACCATCGGCGGCGAGAGCGTCGAGCGGGTGCCCGTCGAGAAGCGCCGTATCGGCATGGTGTTCCAGAACTATGCGCTGTTTCCCAATATGAGCGTCGCCGACAATGTCGCCTTCGGCCTGTCGGTGCGCGGCGAGGCCAAGGCAGTGATTGCGACGGAGGTGCAGCGCGCGCTCGATCTGGTGCAGCTCGGCAAACTCGGCGGGCGGCGTCCGCACCAGCTGTCGGGCGGCCAGCGCCAGCGCGTGGCGCTCGCCCGCGCCATCGTCACCAAGCCGCGCGTGCTGCTGCTCGACGAGCCATTGGGCGCGCTCGACAAGGCGTTGCGTGTCGACATGCAGATCGAGCTCAAACGTATCCAGCGCGAGATCGGCATCACCACGATCTTCGTCACGCACGACCAGGAAGAAGCGCTGACGATGAGCGACCGCATCGGCATATTGCGCGACGGCAGGCTGGTGCAGGAGGGGCCGCCGGAGGAGATCTATAACAGGCCGAAGAGCGAGTTCGCTGCCACCTTCCTCGGCGACGCCAACATTTTTCGCGGCGATACGACGGGCGATGGCATCCGGCTGCCGGACGGTACGGCGATTGCCGCCGGCGCGGGTGCCAAGCTTGCCGCCGGCGCCAAGGCGAGCTGCGCCGTGCGCCCCGAACGCATCCGCATCGCCACGGATGCCGGAGCACCGGATGGCACCGCCAACATGCTCAAGGGGCAGGTTTCCAAGCGCATCTTCGCCGGCAACAACAGCACCTATTTCGTCGAGCGTGGCGGCCAGACGTTGAAGGTGATTGTGCAGAACACGGGTGTCGACAGGCTGGCGGAAGGTCAGGACGTGATGCTCAGTTGGTCGCCGGAGAGTACGGTGTTGATCGCGGCGGGTTAAGTAGGACTGTGGAGGGATGGGATGGTTGGCGTTCCTTCGCGCCCCCCTCTGTCCTGCCGGACATCTCCCCCACAAGTGGGGAGATTGGCTTTGATAGCCGGTTTTCGCAAATCGCCGGCGTTGCAAAAAATGCGATAAGGCTCAAGCTGCCGATCTCCCCCTTCGTGGGGGAGATGCCCGGCAGGGCAGAGAGGGGGGGCGCTGCCCCGCCATACGATCGCGTAAATGGTGGAGTACTGATGACGCTTGAATTGACCGCACAGGACCGGTCCATGCTCGACGGCGAGCAGGGTCCGTCCGCCGCGGCTGCCATGAAAATCCTGGCCGCGTTTTCCAATGCTGTCGGGGCGGGCGGCCTGCTCGACATTGCCGGTGCTCATATCGACGGCTGTCTCTACCACGGCAAGGCCGGTCTCGATTTCGTCGAGCGGCTGGTCGAAGGCGGTGGCCGCGTTCAGGTGCCGACGACGCTGAATGTCGGTTCGTTCGATCTCATCCATCCCGGCATGGTCAAGATGCCGGCCGCCGAAGAGGTGCCGGCGCGGCGGCTGATGAAGGCGCATCTGGAACTCGGCTGCCAGGCGACCTTCACTTGCGCACCTTACCAGACGCGGTTCAGGCCGGAGTTCGGCGAACAGATCGCCTGGGGCGAATCCAACGCCATCGTCTTTGCCAATTCGGTGATCGGCGCGCGCACCAATCGCTACGGCGATTTCATCGATCTGTGCTGCGCCATGACTGGGCGCGCGCCGGCCTGGGGCCTGCATCTGAGCGAGAACCGGCGCGGCCGGATCCTGTTTGAGCTGGATGTTCCGGACGGCGAGCCGAGCGACAGCCTTTTCGTCGGCGTCGGGCTATTCATTGGGCAAGCGAGCGGCGACCGCGTTCCGGTGATTGCCGGCCTGCCGCAGCCGCGCGATGAGGATCAGCTGAAGGCGCTGGGTGCGGCGGCTGCAACGACGGGTGCTGTGGCGCTGTTCCATGCGCTCGGCATCACGCCGGAAGCGATGACGCTCGATGAGGCGTTCCAGGGTCATGCGCCTGACGAGACGATCCGCATCAGCCGCGCCGATATCGACCATGCGCTGGCCAGGCTATCGAGCGTACGGGATGGCGCGCCGGTGGCGGCCGTGTCGCTCGGCACGCCGCATTTTTCGTATGAGGAGTGGATGCGCCTGTTGCCGTTGCTGCGCGAGGCAGCACCCGGAAGGCGCATCCCGATCTACGTCAACACGGGCCGTGCGACCCTGGCGCGACTGCAGGAGGAGGGCGCGCTGGCTGGGATGGAGGCGTTCGGTCTGGTCCCGGTCGCCGATACCTGCACCTATGTCACATCGATCCTGGAACGCCTCGACGGCGTGGTCATGACCAATTCCGGCAAATGGGCGCATTACGCGCCGGGCAATATCGGCGTGTCCGTCGCCTTCGCCGAGATGGAGGATTGCATCCGTTCCGCTGCCGTCGGGCATATCGTGCGGAGCGCCTCATGACGCGACCGGTGGAACGAACCGGCACCTTTCAGTTGGCCGGCGCGGCCGAGGGCCAGGCGTTGGTGTTTTGGCAAGCGCTCAGCTTTTGGGGTGGCATCGATGCCGAGACCGGCAACATAACGGACCATTCGCATCCCGGTCTCGGCCAGAATGTCGCTGGCAAGATCCTGGTCATGCCGAGTGGTCGCGGCTCGTCGTCGTCATCCTCGGTCCTCGCCGAGGCGATCCGCAGGGGTACGGCGCCGGCCGGTATTCTTCTGGAACGGCCGGACCCGATCCTGGCGGTGGGCGCCATCGTTGCCGAATTTCTCTATGACATTCGAATGCCGCTGGTGGTCTGCGATATTTCGAGCCTTGTCTCCGGTGATCAAATTGACATCGGCATCGGCAAAGACGGCGGGCCGATCATCAGAGTTCACCCCGCCATCAATCCAGCCGCGCCGCGCCGCCAGTAGGCTGCAGCCAGCGTTTGATCACGACCGAGGCCCAGCGTGTCGCGCCAATATTCGCGCACGATCTTGGCGGCGGCGGCTTCCGCCGCGAACCAGCCGAAGGCCGAACCGTCCTGCGGCCACGCTACCGAGCGGACAGCCTCGGCCAGCAATCTGTCCTCGCCCGCCGCCACGCCGTTCCTTGTCAGCCAATGCAACTCGATGCCCGTGGCATTGTTGATCGCTTGCCTTTCGCCATCATTGGCGATCTCGACAAAGGCGACGCCCTTTGTCTCGGCCGGCAGCGTCTCCAGCAGCCGCGCCAGCGCCGGCAGGCCGGTTTCGTCGGCGCCCATGAGATACCACTGCGCCTGTCGCACCGGACGGCCCACCGGCCCCATGATGCCAACGTTCATGCCGGGCGCGGCCTGCATGGCCCAGGCGGAGCCGACGCTATCGCCGGGATGGATCAGGAAGTCGACATCGATGATGTCCCTGGCCACGTCCAGCGTGCGGATGGTGTAGACGCGCGCCACCGGGCGCCGGTCGTCGGCGGGCCAAGCCGGCAGGCCATTGCCGCCCAGCACTGGCCACAGCGGATCGGGCACCTCCCTGGTCGGAAACAGCATGCGGATGTGCATGCCGCCGAATTTGGTGAAACGCGAGAGATTCTCGCCGGCCAGCCGGATGCGGCGCATGTGCGGGGTGAGGTCGCGAATATCCGTCACCACCATCTCGCGGAACTGGGCGAGGCTGGTTTCGCCTGAGAGATCGCCGGTCCAGACGATCTCGGGGTTTTCCTCCTTGGCGTAGACCTGTACGGCTGTGGCCAGCAGGTCCTTGATACGGGCGAGCCCGTCGCGGTCGGCGGCATTGGCCCGCATCACCAGCCGTTCCATGTCGAAAGAGGCCCCGCCGAAGGCAAAGCGGAAATCGATGCGCTTTCCCTCATGCGAGGCATCGGCCTCGAAGCTCTGCAGTCTGTCGCTGATGCTGTCCATGTAATCAGGCAGATGTCGCAGGTTGAGCTGTGCCTCACAGGCCAATTCCCGCACCGATGCTTGGCTCATTGTCAGCCTCCGATCCTGCCGGTGAGGGCCACCTTGAAGGTGCGGCCCTTGCCCTGTTCCGTTGCCGCCGAGGTCGACCATGCGCTTTGCGGGTCGGTATAGGCGGTGTTGAAGACGTTATCGACGCCGAAATCGAGCTTGAGGTTGTCATTGACGCGCCAGTTGGCGAAGACGTTGACCAGGTCGAAGGCGTCGTCGACGACGATTGGGTTGTTCAGACTGGTGCGGCGGGTGCGGGTGATCTCGCCGATGCTGAGATATTGCGCGCCGATGGTGAGCTGGTCTTCCAGCATGCGGAAGCCGATCGTGGCCGAGAAGCGGTCGAGCGGCGTGTTGTTCAATGCCTGGCCGGAATAAACCCCGCTGACCACCTTGGCGTCGATGAGCGCGCCGGAGAGGTTCACGAAACCCCAGACGTAGTCGTAGACGATCTCCGCCTCAATGCCTTTCAGTCGCGCGTCACCAATGTTGGCCGCCGTGCGCGGCCGGACGGCCGTTGGCACGGTCAGGTCGGTTTCGATATAGTCCTCGACGTCGGTGTGGAAGACGTTGACCTTGGCGCGCAGGCGGTCGCCCTCGGTCAGCACCTCGTCATACTTCACGTTGATGCCGGCTTCCCAGCTCTTCGCCGTCTCGGGCTGGAGCAGCAGGTTGGGCACATAGGTGTCGTCTGAGCCATGCGCGCCGCCACCACGGAAGACATCCTGCAGGCCCGGTGCCCGGTAGCCCTCGGAATAGGTGCCGTAGAGCTGAAAACCTTCGAAGGGCGTGACGCCGACAGTGACACGCGGCGACCAGCGGTCGCCGGAGATCGAGGCTTCCTGCGGCGGCACGGTTTTGGTCTCGCCATCCAGCGTATAGCCATCGTAGCGCAGGGCCGTGATCACCTGCAGCCAGTCCTCGTAATCGCCCTGCCACTGCAGGAAGCCGCCATAGCCCTGCTGTTCGCCGGCGCCGAAATGCGCCGCTTCCGAGGAGGCCTCGAGATAGTAGTAATCGAGTCCGTAGGTCAGCGTGTGGGCTAGCCCCCAGGCGTCGAAGCGCGAGGAGTTCTTCACGTTGAAGCCCGAGGTGGCGACATCATAGAAACGGAAATTGCCGATCCCTGAGGCGGGCGCGACCTGCGTCTGCTCGGCGCGGGTGCGGTTGTGATAGGCATTGGCGCTGAAGTCGATCAGCGCGTTGTCGTCCAGCTTCCAGGTATAGGCGGCGGTGTAGGTCTGGTTGGTGGTGTTGGTGTCGTAGCGGCTCAGTGTCGGCGAGGTCGAGCCGCTCGATCCGGTGATCTGGTCGTTGTAGCGCTGCAGGATGGCGCCGAGCTTCAGCTCGTGGTCATCGGCCGGCCGCAGAGTCGTCTTCAGATAGCCGCTGGTCACCCGCTCGCCGGTCCATGGCACGGTCTCGCCATTGCCGTCGGTGTAGCTGTCGCGGTCGCGATAGATGAGGTTGCCGATGATGTCGGCATCGTCGCTGAAACGGTAGGCGCCGGTGGTGCTGGTGGTGAAGCCGTCGCCATTGTCCTCGTAGCCGAGCTTCTCGCTCAGCGCCCAGCGTTCATCCTTCTTGAGGAAATCACCGGCATCCTTGGTCTCGAAGGAGACGACCCCGCCGATGCCGCCCGAACCATAGGCGTTCGAAACCGGGCCGCGAATGACGGTGGCTTCCTTGATGAGGTCAGGTTCGACATAGAACGAGCCAGAACCATGACCGACGCGCCAATAGTCCTGGCGGGCGCCGTCGAGCGTCACGACGACGCGGCCATATTGTTCCAAACCGCGAATGTTGATGGCGGTCGCCGGGTCGTCGCCATTCATCGAGGCAGCGACGCCGGGCGTGGTGCGAAAGATGTCGGCGGCGGTGTCGGGCTGGATACGGTCGAGTTCGTCCTGATCGATGGCGCTGATGGCGGCCATCGATTCGATCACCGCCGTCTTGATCATCGTTGCCGAGATGGTGATCACGTCGAGCATCGTCGCCGGCTGGTTCTGTGCGGGATTGGCCGGCGCCAGGCGGCCGGCCTTGGCGGCGGCCTTTTTCTCCTGGTCCTGTTCCTGCGCGCTGGCAAAGGGCACAGCGCATAGGCCGAGCACGAAGGCGAGCGCGGTGCTCGCCATCAAGGTCGTGTTTGTTGTCGTTGTCATGCAGCCCCTAAGCAAAAGCAAAACTGCTGGCGGTGGCTGAAAAGCCTTGGCTGGCATGATTGAAAATCCCTCGACCAGGCGGGTCGGGGCAGGGGTCACATATTAAAACATGATGACATGAGTCAACTTTAATTTTATAGCCGACCGTCATCGAGAAGCATCTGGCACGGAGCAGCGGCATGGTCGGAAGTGTGGGCGGGGGCAAGAGGATCGGCTGGTTGCAACCAGGCAGGATCGCGGCGATGCTGCTTCTGGCGCTGTCGGTGCTGGCGCCTTCCTGCGGTTTCAAGGCGCTGGCCGCCGAGGGCGTTGTCGACGCGCTGGGACGAACCGTCGCGCCGGGACCGGCAACGAGGATCCTGACGCTGGGCTCCGACGTTACCGAGATCGTCCACGCGCTCGGCGCCGGCGAGCGGATCATCGCCGTCGATCGCGGCAGCAAATATCCGCCATCCGTGGCCGGGAAGCCTAATGTCGGCTACCGCCGCCAGCTTTCGGTCGAGGGGTTGGCGAGCTTGCGTCCCGATCTGATCCTGGCGGCCGAGGACAGCGGGCCGCCGGAGGCGGTCGAGGTGCTGAAATCACTGGCGATCCCGATCGTCTTCGTCCCGCAGGACAACACCCCGCAAGGCATCGAGCGCAAGATCACCCTGATCGCCGCCAGCCTTGGGCTCGAGGACAAGGGCAAGGTGGTTTCCGCCGAGGTGCTCACCGCCTTTCAGACGGCAGCCGATCTGACAGCAAAAATCCCGCCGGAGCGGCGCAAGAAAGTGGTGTTCTTTCATGGCCTTGTGAAG
>NZ_RZOL01000530.1:0-3457 GCF_004022985.1 Mesorhizobium sp. M7A.F.Ca.ET.027.02.1.1
CCATTGAAGATCGGCGCTTCTACTCGCATTTCGGCATCGACCCGATCGGTCTGTCGCGCGCCATGGTCACCAATGTGCTGGGCGGGCGTTTCTCGCAGGGCGGTTCGACGCTGACCCAGCAATTGGCGAAGAACCTGTTCCTGACACCCGACCGCACGCTGGAACGCAAGGTGCAGGAAGTGCTGCTGGCGCTGTGGCTGGAGCACAAGCACACCAAGGACCAGATTCTCGAAATGTACCTGAATCGGGTGTATTTCGGTTCCGGCGCCTATGGCGTCGAGGCCGCCTCGCGCCGCTATTTCGGCAAGAGCGCGCGCGACGTCACCCTGTCGGAAGCCGCATTGCTTGCCGGCCTGTTGAAGGCGCCGTCGCGGCTGTCCCCGGCACGCGATCCGAAGGCCGCCGAGGAACGCTCGCAACTGGTGCTTGCCGCCATGCGTGACGAGGGAAAGATCAGCGCCAAGGAAATGACCTCGGCGATGAGCGCGCCGGCAACGCGCGCGCCGTCCTACTGGACCGGCTCGGAGAATTACGTCGCCGACACCATCATGGAGGAATTGCCCGACCTGATCGGCGACGTGCGCGGCGACATCGTCATCGACAGCACCGTCGACCTGAACCTGCAAAAGCTCGCCGAACAGTCGATCCGCAGACTGATCGACGAGAGCGGCAAGAAGCTCAACGTCACCCAGGGCGCGCTGGTGTCGATCGACGATTCCGGTGCGGTGCGTGCCATGGTCGGCGGCTACGACTATTCGACCAGCCAGTTCGACCGTGCTTCGGAGGCACGTCGCCAGCCGGGCTCGGCGTTCAAGCCGTTCGTCTATATGGCCGCGCTCGAAGCCGGTCGCACGCCCGACAGCATCCGCAACGATGCGCCGATCAAGATCGGCAACTGGACACCCGACAATTACGGCGGCAAGTATTTCGGCAAGGTGACGCTGGCCACCGCGCTGGCCAAGTCGCTGAACTCGGTGGCGGCGCAACTGACCATGGAGGTCGGGCCGAACGCGGTTGTCGAGGCGGCGCACCGCATGGGCATCCAGTCCGACCTGATAGCCAACACCTCGATCGCGCTCGGCACTTCGGAAGTGACGCCGCTGGAGCTGACCTCGGCCTATGTCCCCTTTGCCAATGGCGGCTACAAGCCGGACATCCATTTCATCCGGCGCGTGACGACCACCGAGGGCAAAGTGCTTTACGACAGCGGCGGCGGCAGCGCGCCGCGCGTCGTCAAGCCTGAGATCGTCGGCATGATGAACTCGATGATGACGGGCACGGTTGAGATCGGCACTGCCCGGAAAGCGGCTTTCGCCTGGCCATCGGCCGGCAAGACCGGCACCAGTCAAAATTCGCGCGACGCCTGGTTCGTCGGCTACACCGCCAACCTCACCACTGGTGTGTGGTTCGGCAATGATGATGGCAGCGCGATGAAGAAGGTCACCGGCGGCGCACTGCCGGCGCAGGCCTGGCACGAGTTCATGGTTGCGGCCCACGAGGGTGTGCCGGTGCGGCCGCTGCCCGGCACCTGGAAATCGACGCCGGCCGACACAATCGTCCCCGACGAGATACCCTCGGCGAACAACACGGCGCCGGTTCCGTCGACGTCGGTCGGTCAGCAGGCACCGGCGCGGCCAGCAGCGCCGGTTGCCCAAGCGCCGGTCCGCGCGGCCCGTCCCGCCCAAACTGTCGATGCCGACGGCCCCTCCATGCCGGAGGATGACGGCGCCACCGCGTCGGTCAAACATCCGGTGCCGCCAGGCGACGTCGGCGGTCCGCGCAAGAAGCGGCAGACCTCGATCCTCGACCTCCTTGGCGGCTGATCCGATCCGCTAATTCCGTGGCTTGGCGCTGCCCAACTTCTTGCTGTCAAAGGTCAGTTTGTCGCTGTGAATCTTGCCATCGCTGATGGTGAGGTGCTTGGCGCAGGAAAGCGCGCCGGACGACTTTGTCACCAAATCATACATCAGCAGCGCCTGATGATCGTCTCCGAAGGCCGCGATCATGCGCACACCGGTCACATCCTGTGATAGTTTGGTCAGGCCCTCGAGATAGGGTTTCTTGCCGGTCGATTGCTGCATCGGCCCATCAAAGACGACGTCGTCGGCGACCAAGGATGCTGCCTTTTCGAGGTCGTGGCTTGTCCACGCCTTGGTGAAGGCGGTGGCTATGTCGAGGGGTGCTGTCTGTGTCATGGCTCTGTCCCGATTGATTGATTCAGAACCCCGCGCCCTTTCCGCATTCACGGACCAACGGCGAGCGGGCCCGCCAGTTCCCTCATCGAGGCGAATGGTGACATTTCGGCCTCTCGCCACCTCGGCGGCGTTCGGCTACATCTGCCGGTCGGAGACCTTGAAATGACTGAGCTCGACACCCGAAAGACCATCGTGCTGACCGGCGCCAGCCGCGGCATTGGCCACGCCACCGTCAAGCGTTTTTCGCGCGAGGGCTGGCGCGTCATCACCTGCTCCAGGCAGGCTTTCGCCGAGGATTGCCCGTGGCCGGCCGGGCCGGAAGACCACATCAAGGTCGATCTCGCCGATCAGGAGGATGTCGGCATCGCCGTCTCCGAAATCCGCCACCGGCTGGAAGCGCATGGCGGCCAGTTGCATGCGCTGGTCAACAATGCCGGCATTTCGCCGAAGCTCAAGGACGGCAACAGCCGCATGGATTCGATCGACACGCCGATGCATGTCTGGCGCGACGTGTTCCAGGTCAATTTCTTCGCGCCGATCATGCTGGCGCGCGGCCTGTTCAAAGAGCTGGCGGCGGCCAAGGGCTCGATCGTCAACGTAACCTCGATCGCCGGAACCCGCGTGCATCCCTTTGCCGGCACGGCCTACGCCACATCGAAGGCGGCGCTCGGCTCGCTGACGCGCGAGATGGCGCATGATTTCGGCCCGCACGGCATCCGCGTCAATGCCATTGCGCCCGGCGAGATCGACACCGCGATCCTGTCGCCGGGCACTGACAAGATCGTCGAGACCATCCCTCTCAGGCGCCTTGGCACCACGGCCGAAGTCGCCGACATCATCTTCTTCCTGTGTTCGCAGCAGGCGTCCTATGTGACGGGCTCGGAAATTCACATCAATGGCGGCCAGCACGTGTGACAAAACAGGATGCTCATCCTGTTATGGTGAGAACGGCCTTGCCGCTGAAGCTGCGCTGTCGTAGTGCGTCCAGCGCTTGGGCGATGTCTGTCCATGGCACGGTCAAGGCCACGCGTGTTTCGAGCCGGCCGGCTGCGACCAGAGCGAGCAGCGAGGCGATGTCCTCGCCAATGCCTGGACCGGACGTGTAGTACGCGAAAGTCTGAAGCCTCGCCCCTTCGTGATCCGGAACGAACTGGCGAAATCCAATGGGCGTCAGTTCGCCACTGCTCGAACCGAACATGACGATGGTCCCGCCAGGGGCGACGCGTTCGATCGCGCATGCGAGGCTTTGGCCGCCCACCGAC
>NZ_RZOL01000531.1:0-3438 GCF_004022985.1 Mesorhizobium sp. M7A.F.Ca.ET.027.02.1.1
ATGTAGAATAGCATATTAGCTTCGACTTATTCAAGCTGCATTAGGCTCGTCGGGGCAAATGCCGGGGGACAGCGCGGCCGGATGTCTGCTTCCGGTCGGTCACGTGGCCCACTTCAACGGCTGGCTTGAGGCGCGTAGCGGCCACTAGCGTCGTGGAAGACGGACGTAGGCTTTGGGTCGAGCGCGATCGCTACAGGTGATTAAGTTCGGACCTCAGCCAGGCGCCCCTGCCACCGATCCCCGGACCACCAGGTCGACCGGCCAGACCTCGCCTCGCGCCCCCTCCTCCAGTCCTGAAATCCGCGCCGCCAGCCGCTCGGCGACACGGGCGCCGGCGAGACGGATCGATGAACGCGTCGTCGACAGCGGCACCGAGAAATTCTCCGGCCTCAGCCAGGGGAAGACGTCGTCATGGGCGATCAGCGAGACATCGCCGGGAATGCTCAGGCCGAGGTCGCGCACCGCGCGCACGACGCCCAGCGCCATGATCAGGCTGGAGCAGGCGATCGCCGTCGGCGCGTCGTCCTCTTCCAGCAAACGCCTGGTGGCGCGATAGCCGTTCTCCTCGGTCATATCGACCGAGCAGACATGGCGTTCGCTCAATGACAGTCCGCTCGCGGCGAGCGCCCGGCGCACGCCGCGTTCGCGATGGATGGCGAAGGTCTCGCGGTCGTCACCGTTGATCAGCGCCAGCCGCCGATGACCGAGCTGGATCAGCAGCCTGGCCGCCTCGTGGAAGGCGCCCTCATTGTCGATGTCGGTAAAAGCATAGTCGAAGTCGAAGCCCTCACTGCGGCCATGGACGATGAAGGGAATGCCGAGCGTGTTGACCAGCGCCACGCGTCGGTCAACGGGCCTTGGAGAGGAGATATAAACAGCGTCGACCTGCCGGTTGGCGACGATGCGCCGGTAGGTCGTCTCCTGGTCGTCGGCGTCGGCCGGCGACAGCACAAGGTCAAGCTCGTGCGAGCGGGCATAGTCACCAAGGCCGGACAGGAACTCGACGAAATGCGGATCGATGTCGACCGACGCACCGGTCGGCAGGACATAGCCGATCATGCCGGTCTTGCCGGTCGCCAGCCGGCGCGCGCTCGGATTGGGACGATAGCCATGGCGCTTGGCGGCATCCATGACACGCCTGCGCGTCTCCTCGTTGACCTCGGGATAGCCGTTCAGCGCACGGCTTACCGTGGTTTGCGAAAGTGCCAGCATATGGGCGAGCTGCTTGAGGTTCACGAAAGGTCTCCATTCCCTCAAAGCGCTTTTAAATTGAATCGACCCAAGTGCCAGCGGGGCCGAGCCATACCAAGCCGAACCATAGACGCGGTTCGGGCGTGTTTGAAACAAAAACTGCTGCTGCATCGCCATAATAGTATGTTGCAGCGCACTTTCGGGGGCGCAAATGCGCGAACCTAAATCGATTAATCCGCCGGCCTCTTGACTTCCCAGCAATTCAATGGCGTGATCGAAAAAGCCAAAGCGCTTTGGAAGACTCTTCGAAAGGTTGCGGTTCCTTTCCGACTGAGTCACAGTCCTGCGGCGTCGGCGGGCGGAATGGAGGTTCCGTCCGGTGTGTGAGACCCACTGGGAGGAATACCGATGAAGAAAATGCTTTTGCTGGGTGCTGCGTTTGCCACGTTCGCCCTGAACGCGCCCGCGCAGGCCGAACTGAAGTTCAAGCCCGGCGAAGACAAGCGCTTCAACTGGGCGAACTACGAAGAGCTCAAGAAAGTCGACCTCAAGGGTGAGACGCTGTCGATCTTCGGACCGTGGCGCGGCGAGGACGAAGGCCTGGTGCGCGGCGTTCTCGACTATTTCTCGGAAGCCACCGGCGTCGAGATCAAATACTCCTCCTCGGAGAATTACGAGCAGCAGATCGTCATCGATACGCAGGCCGGCAGCCCGCCGAACATCGCCGTGCTGCCGCAGCCGGGCCTCATTCAGGACCTGGCGTCGAAGGGCCTTTTGACGCCGCTCGGTGACGACACCGCCAAATGGGTCAAGGACAATTACGGTGCCGGCCAGTCATGGGTCGATCTCGGCACCTTCAAGGACAAGGACGGCAAGCCGGGCTTCTTCGCCTTCCCTTACAAGGCCGACGTGAAGTCGCTGGTCTGGTACTCGCCGGACAATTTCGAGGAAGCCGGCTACAAGGTGCCGAAGACGCAGGAAGAACTCGCCGATCTCGAAAAGAAGATCATCGCCGATGGCGGCAAGCCGTGGTGCATCGGCCTCGGCTCCGGCGGCGCCACCGGCTGGCCGGCGACTGACTGGGTCGAAGACCTGATGCTGCGCACCCAGCCTCCGGAGGTCTACGACAAATGGGTGAAGAACGAGATCCCGTTCAACGATCCGGCGGTGGTCAACGCCATCGACATTTTCGGCAAGATCGCGACCGACGACAAGATGGTCGACGGCGGCGCCAAGGCGGTTGCGGCGACCGACTTCCGCGACAGCCCGAAGGGCCTCTTTTCGGTGCCGCCGAAATGCTACCTGCACCACCAGGCATCGTTCATTCCGACCTTCTTCCCGGAAGGCACCAAGGTCGGCCAGGACGCGGACTTCTTCTACTTCCCCCCCTATGCCTCCAAGCCTGAACTGGGCACGCCCGTGCTCGGCGCCGGTACGCTGGCGATGATCACCAAGGACAGCAAGAGTGCGCGCGCGTTCATCGAATTCCTGAAGATGCCGCTCGCCCACGAGATCTGGATGGCCGAAGGCGGCTTCGTGACGCCGCTCAAGTCGGTCAACAAGGATGCCTATGCCAGCGACGCGCTGAAGAAGCAGGGCGAAATCCTCGCCAATGCCTCGACTTTCCGCTTCGACGGTTCCGACCTGATGCCGGGCAAGATCGGCGCCGGCGCCTTCTGGACCGGCATGATCGACCTGGTCGGCGGCAAGTCGGCGCAGGACGTCGCCACCGACATCCAGAAGAGCTGGGACGCCATCAAGTAGACGGCTGGCACGTAGACGACCAACCATTCTCGCACTGGATCCGGACCGTACTGGCCCGGATCCGACGGCGGCCCGTGCCGCAGCCTTTCGTCATGAGCGCATTGACATGAAGCGCGATCGGCAATGTGCGCAAGCCGCCGATGACGCGCTCCAAACAACTGAATCGGCGCCTGGTCCCCGTCACCAAGGTCATTCCTTGTCGGGTCATGCGCAGGGGGAGAGGGACCCATGGCGGCTCAGATTTTCTCGGCCATAACAGTCATCATCGTCGGCGTCGGCGGTTGCGTCGCCTATTTCTGGGGCGCCAACAAACTGGTCGACCTGATATTCCCGTCACGCGGCGTCGCCGGTGCCGCGGCCATCGACAATCTGCGCCGGCAAGGGCTGGTCAGGCCATGGCTGTTCGTCGGTCCGGCGATGATTATCCTCACCATCTACCTGATCTACCCGGTGGTCGAGACGCTGCGGCTGTCGTTCCTCGAT
>NZ_RZOL01000532.1:0-3378 GCF_004022985.1 Mesorhizobium sp. M7A.F.Ca.ET.027.02.1.1
CCCGGTTGCTGCACCGAATGGGTGGCATCGAAGATCACCGGCGCGCCGATCTCGGCCATGATGGGAAGAGCGCGCATGTCGGAGACCAGCGTGTTGTAGCCGAAGGAGGCGCCGCGCTCGGTGGTCAGCACATTGGCATTGCCGGAACCGGTGATCTTGGCGACGACGTTCTTCATGTCCCAGGGGGCGAGGAACTGCCCCTTCTTCACATTGATCACCTTGCCGGTTTTCGCCGCGGCGACCAGCATGTCGGTCTGGCGCGACAGGAAAGCCGGAATCTGCAGGACATCGACATGCGGCGCGACGATGGCGCACTGCTCCTCGGTGTGGACATCGGTCAGCACGGGGAGCGAAAATTCCTTGCGCAGTTCGTCGAAGACGGGAAGGGCTGCGTCCATGCCGGCGCCGCGCGTCGCCGACAGCGAGGTGCGGTTGGCCTTGTCGTAGCTGGTCTTGTAGACGAGGCCTATGCCGAGCCTGCCGGTCAGTTCCTTCAGTGCGCCGGCCATGTCGAAGGCATGCTGGCGCGATTCAAACTGGCACGGGCCGGCGATCAGGGACAAAGTCGCCCTGTTGTCGAAGACGACATTGCCGACGGCTACAGACGAATTGGGCGCCATCGAATTGGACGCTTGCGGCTTGCTCATGGGATCTCCCGGAAGATAAAGGCCGCGCCCTGTCCGGGTGCACGCCGCACGACGATATCATTGCCCGCTATATTGTGTAGGACGGAATTGGCTGCAAGCAGCCTCGATGTCACATCGGCGTTCCGGACCGAAAAGACCACCGCTGCGAAGCGTAGATCTGTCGGCGCGCCGGCCGGCAGGCCGAAGCGCGCGGTGAAAGCCGCGCGGTCAAGCACGCTCAAATCCGCATTCGGCAAGGGAAAAATGCCGCCCTGCCCGTCGGCGGCCGGATCATCCACCGCCACGGAAATCAGCCCATGCTGCTTTCCGGGCGCATCGCTGACCGCCAAGATCTCGACAATTCCGGTCGCGCCGTTGGCGTGGGCCTGCAAAGCCGTGCGATCCACATCAGGCGCGTTGACCCGCTCGCAGGCAAACAGAAAGGCGTCCGTGGCTTCGGCTCCGGCCGCAAAGGCGAGCTTGAACGACGCGATGTCGCTTTTGCCGGCAGGGTCGGTGAAGGCGCGCGAAAAACCCAGCATGTCTCCCGCCGAGATGCCGGCATCGACATAGCGTGCATGGTCGGCATCGGCATTGCCCGTGCCTAGAACAATGGCGGAAAATCCCTCGTCGCCGTTGCTGTCGCGATAGGCGCGATCACGCGCGACGAAGACATTGCCGTCTGCGATAGCCTTTGCCGCCACCTGCTCGTCGCCGACCGCCAAAGGTTCGAGATAGGTGCCGTCGGCCAGGAAAACACAGCAGTTTTCCGTTCCGAACGGATGGATTCCGGTCGGGGCAACGACGAAGCCAAGCGCGGTGAGCCGGGCTCGCGCCACATCGAGGCTGTGCGTCGGCAGCACCAGATGATCGAGCGGATGGGTGCCTGCGGCTGCGGTTTTGGTCATGCAGGCGCGATGTGCATCATTCCGCAAAGCCGTTCAAGACTTGATCGCAATACCGGCCAGTTCGCCCGTCAATTCACCGGACGTCGAAAGGCGCCCCTGGAGCAAGGTTCGATCAGCTCCCCGCGACTACATCGGCGGAATAGCGCAGTTCACGCATCGGTTTGACCTTGCTGGTGGTCTGCGCGTAGAGCGGGTGCGCCTTGTAGGCGGCCAGCGCGGCGTCATCGACGAACTCCGCATAGACAACCACGTCGACCTCATCCGACAGCGGATCCACCTTGGTGTTGAGCGTGACCTCGAACAGGCTGGAATGAGGAATGTCGCCGAGCGCCAGCAAGCCGGTGCGCACAGCCTCGACATCCTCTTTTCGCCGCGCGCTGAAGAAAACGATATGCCGGATCAACCCCGCCTCCTCTATCAAAGTGCCGGGGTCTTTTGTGACGGCAGGACGTTGGCGTCAATCGACAAGGATGTCGCGGCTGCTGCCACTGGAGTTAAGCTTTGCTGGTAACATATCGCACAACATGGCTAAGCTCTCTCACAGCGGTGTCGAGATAGCGGCCCTGATTGTACATGCCATCCCAGATCAGGAAAAACGCGATGGCGGCAATGACGATTACATAACGCATGGCTAAATCTATCGCACACGGAATTCTGCGGCCATAGGCGTTTTTTTGACGCGCTGCGCCTTGGCTGTGCAAAGGCATAGATGCCCGCCGGCGCGAGCAATCTGCTTGGCACAGCCCCGCTTGCAGCCTGCCCCTTGAAGTTTCCCCGCATGACGTGGAAGATTGTCGCACGGATTCACCGGGAAGCGCTGAAGCTCTGGTAGGGGGCGCGCACTTCGTTCGAGCCCGCTCGCCGACGAACCGGTCGCGGCGGCGTTCGAA
Organism: Mesorhizobium sp. M7A.F.Ca.ET.027.02.1.1; assembly: GCF_004022985.1. Classification (NCBI taxonomy): domain Bacteria; kingdom Pseudomonadati; phylum Pseudomonadota; class Alphaproteobacteria; order Hyphomicrobiales; family Phyllobacteriaceae; genus Mesorhizobium; species Mesorhizobium sp. M7A.F.Ca.ET.027.02.1.1. The sequence goes on from NZ_RZOL01000532.1 coordinate 2,425, forward strand.
GCTGGCGAATGATCCAAGAGAACCGTGGTCCGGCAATTTGCGCCGGCACCGCGGAAATCCAGGGGCATGAGATGGCGCAAAAGGAACATTTTAGCGTAGCATTGAGCGACGCGGTCAGGCTCGATGAATTCAACTTCGCCGAGATCGTCAAAGGCCTTCCAGCGAAAGCGCGCATGGTGCTGTCGGCGGCAATGAACCTGCCTCGCGGTTCGCTCAGGGTGAGGCTGCCGGACGGCCGCGCCGTGCTCGTCGGCGGCAAGGGACCTGGCCCGGATGCCGAACTGGTGCTGAAGAATTGGCGCTTGCCCGGCCGCGCCTTTTCCGGCGGCACGATCGGCGTTGCCGAATCCTATATGGACGGCGATTGGGAAAGCCCTGATGTGACCAGCTTCCTGGAGCTGTTCGTGGTCAATTCGGTCATTGGCGAGAGTATCGCGGGCGGCACCAGTTGGCTGATCAACACCGTCCAGCGCATCCGCCACTGGTTCAACCAGAACACGCGCACCGGTTCGAAACGCAATATCTCGGCGCATTACGACCTCGGCAACGCCTTCTACAAGGAATGGCTCGATCCGAGCATGACCTATTCCTCGGCGCTCTACACCACCGGTGCCAACGACCTGGAAGGCGCCCAGGCCGCCAAATATCGCGCTCTGGCGAAGGATACAGGGATCGGTCCGAAGGACCATGTGCTGGAAATCGGTTGCGGTTGGGGTGGCTTCGCCGAATTCGCGGCGCGCGAGATCGGCTGCCGCGTGACGGGGCTGACGATCAGCCGCGAGCAGCACGATTTTGCCACGGCTCGCATCGCCAAGGCTGGCCTTGCCGACAAGGTCGACATCAAGCTGCAGGATTATCGCGACGAAACCGGCACCTATGACCGCATCGCCTCGATCGAGATGTTCGAGGCGGTCGGCGAGAAATACTGGCCGGGGGTTTTCGGCAAGATGTAGG
>NZ_RZOL01000533.1:0-3378 GCF_004022985.1 Mesorhizobium sp. M7A.F.Ca.ET.027.02.1.1
ACCTGGGATCTGGCCTGCACGCTGCAGGGCCAGATGTTCGACGCAGTCGGCAAGGCCGGAACCCTCAGCGTGCAACTGGTTTATTTTCGCGGCCTCGGCGAGTGCCGTTCGTCGGCTTTCGTGAGCGACACCAATGCCTTGAAGCAGCTGATGACGCGGATCGAATGCCGCAGCGGCCACACCCAGATCGGAAAGGTCCTGACGCATGCGCTGAAACAGACGGCGGCCGCCAAGGTCAATGCGCTGGTCTACATCGGCGACGCGATGGAAGAGAATATCGACGATCTGGCCGAAAAGGCCGGCAGCCTCGGCCTTCATGGCGTTCCTGTCTTCGTGTTTCAGGAAGGCCATGATTCCGGCGCGGAAAAGGCGTTCAAAGAGATTGCGCGGCTTTCCAAGGGGGCTTGGTTCCGATTTGATCGGCGGGCTGCCACGACCTTGGCAGGGCTGCTTTCGGCCGTCGCCGTGTATGCGACCGGCGGGTTGAAGGCGCTCGAAGCCAGGGGCAGGCCGGAAGACCGGCTGATGATCGAGCATCTGCGGGGCGGCGGAAAATAATGGGCGCAATCATCGCTTTTGTAGCGTTGCTTCTGCTGCTTCTCGGCGCGGTGACGATCTTTCTGCGTGCCGAGCCGGCGAAACTGGCGAGCACGCTGCGAACGCTCGGGCCGGCCCTTCTGGCAGTTGTCGGCGTCGCCGTGCTTGTGGTCGGCCGTGAGGGCATCGGCGGCATGATTCTCACCGGGGCAATTGCCTGGTATGGTTCCATGCGAATGAAAGGCCAGCCGGCCGGCCTTGCCCCGGGCAAACGCTCGACGGTGCGCACGGCGGCATTGGAAATGGAGCTCGATCACGATACCGGCGGCCTCGAAGGACTGGTCCTGGCTGGCCGCCACGAAGGCAAGATGCTTGGCGCGATGGGGCTGGCGGAATTGCAACACCTCTACCGCGAACTCTCCAGCGATCCAGAGAGCCGACAGCTGCTAGAGACGTATCTTGACGGCAGATTTCCCGTCTGGCGCAAAAACGCTGAGACGAACGGTGGCGAAGGGCTGGGTGTTCCGCCAAGTCCGGGCGCCATGACTAAGGAGGAGGCCTACAAGGTCCTTGGTCTTGAAGCGGGGGCCGCCGCGGCGGATGTCCGCAAGGCGCACCGCCGCCTGATGCAGCGCCTGCACCCCGATGTCGGCGGCACGTCTTTCCTGGCGGCGCGGATTAACGAAGCCAAGGACGTCTTGCTCTCCAATCACAACTAGTCTCCTTCGACGCAGAATTTTTCCGGGAGATGGCTTGCACGCCGTCCTACTGCTGGACGGCGTAGCACTCGATGTTCTTCTTCTTCAAAGCGGTACAGGCCTTCCAGGCGGCGGTCTTCGAACCGAAGCCACCGAAGCGGGCGCGGTAGTAGGTGACGCCATCCTTGTCGAAGGCGACAGTGAAACCGGAAGCGTCCGCCAGCACCTTGGGCGCCTGCTTGGTGGTCTTGTCGAGAAAGGCCTGGGCCTCGGACTGCTTGGGCGACGAGGCGACCTGAATGGCCCAGCCCGACGGCACCGACGCGGTGTTGACCGGGTCGACAGCCGCGGGCGTCGGCTCGGCATAGGCCGCTACCACCTGGGCCGTCGCGACCTGGGGGGCTGAAACGATGACGGTCTTGACCTTTCTGGTCTTGACGACGGGAGCTGCTTCCTCGGCCTGCGCGGTATCGTCTTCGGCGACCGTGGCGTCCTCGGCAACGATTGCATCGTCCTGCGCTATGACAGGCCTGTCGTCCGGTGTCGGAGCGTCATGCTTGGGCAGAAGAACCTTGGCGAGGGCGGTGATCGGGTTGTTGCCACCGGCCTTGGCGACCAGATCGCCACCGCCGCGAGTCGATGCCCTCGGCAGATAGGTGTTGATCAGGTTGGCCATCTGATTGTCACGGCTGCCGCCCGAGGTGCCGCCCATGACCACGCCGACGATGCGGCGATTGCCATCGGAAACCGACGAGACGAGGTTGAAGCCGGAGGCGCGGGTGTAGCCCGTCTTGATGCCGTCGACACCCTTGATACGTCCGAGCAGGCGGTTGTGGCCGTTGATGCGCTGGCGTCCGTAGAGAAAGGAGCGCTGCGAGAAATAGCCGTAATACTGCGGAAAATGCTCGCGCAACGCGATGCCGAGCGTCGCCATGTCGCGCGCGGTGGTGAACTGGCCGGGGTCGGGCAGGCCATTGGCGTTTCTAAATACGGTGCCGTTCATGCCCAGCGCACGCGCCTTGGCGGTCATCATGCGGGCAAAAGTGGTTTCATTGCCGCCGAGCATTTCGCCGAGCGCGGTCGCCGAGTCATTCGCCGATTTGGTGACGATCGACAGGATCGCGGTCTCGACCGTGACGGAACCGCCCGGCTTCACGCCAAGTTTCGTCGGCGCCTCGGCGGAAGCCTTGGCGGAAAACACCACTGGCGTGTTCCTGCTGATCTTGCCCTTCGCCATAGCTTCGAAGGTCAGGTACAGCGTCATCATCTTGGTCAGCGAAGCCGGGTAGCGCCTGCCGTTGGCATCTGCGGAGTAAAGCACCTTACCGGTCTTGGCATCCACGACGATGGCCGCCTGCCTGGCCGCCAGCGACGAGGCAACGTCGCCAAAAACGAATGTCATCGCCAAGGCGACGATCATCATCGTTTTGAGAGGGGAGGTGGATTTGGAAACGATGCCCAACAACGCCTTACGCACTGGTACTTCCCTTGGATTTCTTCGTTGCGTTGGAGGCGGCAAAGGGTCCTGCCTCGCTTCCGGTCAAGCTACCGGCGCAGCGTTACCAATCCGTTTATGGTAACCGCCGCGTTCACCATTTTCTTCGGGCTTGAGGTTCTCTTTATTCGATTTTTAGCCATTGGCTGCGCAGGCGGGTCCGCAAGCCCGCGAAATCTTGACTTTTGTGCGGCGCACAATATATTATCTTGCATTGCACAAGGGCGCCCCGAAGAAGGACGCCTCAACCGTCAAGGGAATCGTGAAATGACCCAGACCTATGAGGACTTCAGCAAATACGGCAAAGAGTTCGCCGACACCGGATTGAAGAGCTTCGCGTCGCTGTCCAAGGGCGCGCAGGCGATTGCCACCGAGGCTGGTGAATACACCAAGAAGAGTTTTGAAACCGGCAGCGCCACTGTGGAGAAGCTGTTTTCAGCCAAGTCGCTGGAAAAGGCGATCGAGATCCAGTCGGACTACGCCAAGCAGTCCTATGAGGCGTTCGTCGCCGAGGCCACCAAGATCGGCGATCTCTATGCCGAACTCGCCAAGGAAGCTTACAAGCCATTCGAATCGATCGTTGCCAAGGCAAAGTAATTTTCGCCCGACAATTTTCAAGATCCGGCCCTTCGTGGGTGGGGCAGAACC
>NZ_RZOL01000534.1:0-3375 GCF_004022985.1 Mesorhizobium sp. M7A.F.Ca.ET.027.02.1.1
ATAGAAGCCACCAGCCAGCAATCGGGATCATCGAGGAAGGGCTGCAGGTTGGGGCGGCGATGCGTCTCGTGGACCTCCCCGGTCTCGGCATCCTCGCTCACCGACACGGTAGTGAAGTTGATGGGCCCGACGTCGCGCACAAAATTCGACCAGGCGATGCGCAGCCTGACTTGGGCCGGCTTCCACGGCCGGTCGAACTCCTGCGCCTTCAACACCTCGCGCACCGCGTCGCGGATCGGGATCAATTTGCGGATGATGCGGGCATGCTTTTCGGGGATGCCTTCGGTGCTGCGGCCCTTGCGGACCTTCACCGCGACCGGCTCGCCGTCGATGATCTGCATCAGGCCTCGGCTGTTGAAGAAGAAACTGCCCTCGCGCACTCCGGCGACGCCTTCCGTCAGGGCATCGACGACGTCGGCATTGTCATCGGCGGCACGATCAATCTCGTCCGGCTCGCCGTCATAAATGGCTTGTGGAAGGAGGGCGATCGCAGCCGTGAGCGCCCGCTCCAGATCGACACCGTGAGGCAGGCAGGAATAGGCCTGGCCGTAAGGCCCCGAGACAATGGCATGCGTGCCGAGCACGAAATCCGGGTGGCGCGCGAACCAGCGGTTCACGCGGATCGCGCCTTCATCCTCCGTCGCCTGGCGGACTTCCTCGATGTCGAGCCAGGAGAGATCACCTTCGGGCTCGGCCACCTTGCGCTTGCGGAAAAACAGGATGTCGACCACGACGTCCGTGCCGGCGTCGGCGCGGAAGCTGCCTGCGGGCAGACGGATGGCGGCGATCAGGTCGCCCGTTTTGGCGATATGCTCAAGCGCAGAGGAATCCGCCTTGTCCAAAGTGCCGGAGCTGGTGACGAAGGCGGCGAAAGCGCCCGGCTTCAACAGGTCGACGGACCGGGCGATGAAATAGTCGTGCAGGCGCAGGGCGAGCGAACGATAGGCCCGGTCGGAGCGCACCGTGCGATCGGAAAATGGCGGGTTGCCGATGGCGAGGTCGAAACTCGCCGGCAGCTCCGTGCGGGCGAAGTCGCCAGTGACGATACGCGCGCGCGGCTGCAACAGCCTTGCGATGCGTGCCGTGACCGGATCGAGTTCGATCCCGGTGACCTGTGACACATCGCGTAGCGCTTGGGGCATCAGCGCCGGAAACAGGCCCGTGCCAATGCCTGGCTCGAGCACACGGCCGCCACGCCAGCCGAGCCGCTGCAGGCCTGACCAGATCGCGCGGACGATGAAGTCCGGCGTGAAGTGGGCATACTGGGTGCAGCGGGCGAGCGAGGCGTAGTCGACCTCGCCGACGGCATCCTCCAGCGAAGAGCCGATCTCGTCCCAACCTTCTCGAAAATCGATCTCGCCGGGACGCTTGAAGACGCCATTGGCAAGGTCGGACGCGCCGAAGCCGGTGAAGCGGATCAGCCTCTCCTGCTCCTCGCACGTGGCCGGGCGATCGTCCGCCTCGATCTCGGCGGCGAGCCGGATCGCCGCGATGTTGTCGCGCGCGCGCTCCTTCCAGCCGCGCGCCAGGCCACGGCTACCAGCGAGATGGAAGTTCGGCCCGCGCGCCCGGCAGGCCGTGGATGGCCGCCGTGCGACTGCCGCGACCGGCATCGCGGGCGCCGGCGACGACGGATCGGGATCGTCGTCACCGTCCGGCTCGACAGCGTCGCCAAAGGCCGTCACGCCGAGGCCGAGGCCGGACGACAACGCGGTGTTGCCGAAAAGGTCAATGGTGAAAGGATCGTCATGCGACATGGCTGGATCTCCTGAATAAGGGCGCACGTCGCGTTCCGCTGGATGACTCCAGCCGGCCGGACATGCGCGGCATGTGGGGGATTGGGATGTTGGACGGCCGCCGGACGGCGCCCGCCGACTGATCGCTAGTCTCGCTCGATCACGAAGAGCTGCATCGAGTCCCGTAGGAACGCGATACGCAGATGCGTGCAGCCGGGACTGGCTGCGATCAGGGCCTCAAGGCCTGCGGCGTCGAGAAAATCCACGCCGTCGTCGCCGCCGAACGTCCGGCGTTTGACCTCGAACCAGTCGTCGTTCTGCGGGGATCGCATTCCTCGGCGTAGGCGACGAGCGGCTTCGCCCCCTTGGCGAGTTCGCCGTTGGAGCATAGGTAGACGCCGTGGTCTCCGACGAGCCAGAGGCCGGGCTTTCGGTTGTCGGCGGCGGATAGTCCGAGGTGGGGATCGCGGAAGCCGCCATTGGCTTCAGCGTCGGCAATGCCGCGAGCGATGACCTCGCGGACGGCGGTGATGGCGAAGGTCAACATCATCTCACGCCTCCGTTACGCCGCGATTGCTTCTGGGAGATAGCGCAGATGCACGGGCAGCTTCGCCGCGATCTCATCATCGGTGAGCTCGTCCAGCAGCTTCAGCGTGGTGCCATGTCGGCCGCCATAAAACATCACCGTGCGCCTGGAGCGATCCCGTTCCGGCCAGCGCTCACCGGCGTAGCCGCGATAGTCGTCGTGAGTGCTCGACCAGATGTGCTCCAGGCGCTCCTCGCGGGTCATTGCCCGAACGGGACGGGTTTCGCGTTCCACGATCGCATCGCGCATCCGCTCAGGCGAGCCCTTGTCGAGCAGGTCGCAATAACCGTGGAAATACCGCAAGCGGCCATCGATGTTCAGCGCGTAGAAGATACTGGTGATGCGGTCGGTGAGAAACTCACGCAGCGCGAACATCTCGCCTCGCATCCAGAGCGGCGGCAGGATCTCGAACATGCAATCGTGCTCGGCCTCTGATATCTCGAACCATTCGCCGCCGTACAAAGCACTGGCATCGTCCTGGAACCGATCCGGACGTTGAGCGTGGCGGTCGAACATGCGGAACATCTGCCGGCGGTCGGCGATTCCCTGATAAACCTTGCGGACGGACAAGAGGGTCATGGGTGGGCTCCTTTCACGTCGGGCTGGAGCGCGGCTCATCCACTCGATGTCGCCATCCTCTTCCGCCCTTCCTGACCCCTCCTCCGCGGCCGCCTCTCCGTCCGGCCGGGTCAAGGGCCGCGAAGCGGGCGCAGCTTTACCCTTGACGCGGCCGGCGGGCATGCGGCAGCTAGGTTTCTTTATTTCCTCTTTTGTCCCTTTACCCGTTCTTCACCCTTGCCTTGAGTTCGGCGTTCCAGTCCTCCTCGTGCGGGCGGAGACGTTCGAAGCCGCAGCTAGCCTCGCGGGCGACCGCTTCGAGGCGAACCGCGTAGGTGTCGCCCTGCGCGTTATTGTCCGTGGCCGCGACCAGCAATAGACCCTCCCGCGCCGCCAGCAGCCGGATAGCCGCATCGGTGGCAGGAGCCCAGCCACCCCCGGTACTGACATAGAGGCTATCGCGGCGAGTGCTCTCCAGCGCGGCGAGGCTCATGG
>NZ_RZOL01000535.1:0-3364 GCF_004022985.1 Mesorhizobium sp. M7A.F.Ca.ET.027.02.1.1
GCCGAGGAACAGCAGCCGCGCAGGAAAAAGCGCGACCAGCAGCAGCAAACCGAACAGGCGCCGGCCGAACAGGCCGCGCCAGCCGAGGAACAGCAGCCGCGCAGGAAGAAGCGCGACCAGCAGCAACAGACCGAACAGGCGCCGGCCGAACAGGCCGCGCCAGCCGAAGAACAGCAGCCGCGCAGGAAGAAGCGCGACCAGCAGCAGCAAACCGAGCAGGCGCCGGCCAACCAGGCGGAACCGGCCAACGACAATCAGCCCGGCGAGCAGGCCAAGCCGCGCAAGAAGAACAGGCAGGACCAGCAGGCCCAACCTGAAGTCGCCCCGGCACCGAAAGAGGCTCCCGCTGGAGAGGCGACGGCCCCTGCCGGCGAACAGCCCGCGGCCCAGGGCGAGCAGCCCCAGGACACGACGAAGAAGCGTGTCAGGAAACCTGTTGGCGAGCAGCCGGCCACAGCCGAACAGCCAGCCACCGGCGAACAACCGGCCAATGGTCAGACGGCAGCACCGGCACAGGGCGAAAACCCGGTGCAAGGCGAAGCACCGGCCGATCCAAACGCCGCTCCCATCCTGGACAGCCAGAAGGACGCCGAACGCAGAGGCGGCCGCAAGCAGGGCGACAAGATCGTCCCCCAGGATGGCGAGCAGCAGAATGGCGGGCAAAATGCCCAGCAAGGTGGCGATCAAGGCCGTAAGCCGGTGGCTGCTCCCATCGACCAAGGTCCGCCGCCCACCGACGACAGGGCCGCACAACAGGAGATCAAGCCCGAGAAGATCGCGCCGGTGACCGAGGAAAAGGGCACGCGCGTAGAGCGTGCGCCCGATGAGAACGTCCGTGACCGCCGGCGTCCGAAAGGCGTCGACGTCGTCAGGGAACTCGGCGACCGCGTCATCCTGCAGTTCAACAACCAGACATTCGTCGAGAGCAATGACGCCCCGCGCATGACCCGCGGCGCCAGGAACGTCTACTATGAGGATCTGTCGGGCGACCGCACCCGGGAAATCGTCGAGCGTGACAACGGTGTTCAGATCGTCACCATCCGCAACCGCTATGGCGACGTTATCCAGCGTTCGCGCATTGCGCCGGATGGACGCGAATATGTGCTGAGCTATGTCGATGAGCGGCACTATGAGGACGACAGCGACTGGCGCGATCCCGGCGATGATCTGCCGCCGATGCGGCTGACAATCCCGCGCGAGGAGTACATTCTGGACTCCGAGGATGTCGAAGATCCGGACGACTACTACACCTTCCTCGAACAGCCACCGGTGGAGAAGGTCCAGCGCCTCTACTCGATCGACGAGGTCAAACGTTCGGCACGCGTGCGCGACATCGCACGGCGCGTCGATCTCGACACGCTCAACTTCGAATTCGGCTCGGCCTCGATCTCCGACACCGAAGTGCAGAAGCTCGAGGGCGTCGCCACCGCAATGGAGAAGCTGTTGAAGAAGAACCCGGCCGAGACCTTCCTGATCGAAGGTCACACCGACGCCGTCGGCACACCGGAGGCTAACCTGGCTCTTTCCGATCGCCGCGCAGAATCGGTGGCCGAGGCCTTGACCAACGCCTTCGGCATCCCGCCGGAGAACCTGACGACACAGGGCTATGGCGAGGAGTATCTGAAGGTCAATACGTCGGCGCCGAACCGCGAGAACCGGCGCGTCGGCATTCGCCGCATCACCTCGCTGGTGGCACCTGTGGCCAGCAACAATTAGGTCATGATTTCAAACCCATGACCCGGTTTGTGGAATCGGCACGAGAAGCATCCATCCCCGGCACCGCCGGGGATGGATGGATGTGACGGGTTCAACAAGAATTGTACGGGCATTAGACACGGCTCATTGAATCGCGAGCCCAGCCACCCCAGATTCGGTGCTGGGCGTTCCCTGCCCCGTCCCGGCTCCAGCGGGACGCATTGAACCCCGCCGGACCTTGTTCGGCGGGGTTTTTTGTCTTGCAAACGGTGGCGGCGTGGCCGAATACGGCCATTGTCTGAGAGATAACCAGCCGGAATCATCCCATGAAGCGTCTCGAACTCGCCATCGAATCGATCATTCTCGCTTCACGCTGGTTGCTCGTCGTTTTCTATATCGGCCTGGCCCTGGCATTGGCCGTCTATGCGCTGTCATTCGGCAAGAAGCTTTATGAGTTCATTACCCTGGCGTTCACGCTCGGTGACACCGACACTATCCTCAAGATGCTCGGCCTGATCGATGCCGCACTGGTTGCCTCGCTCGTGGTGATGGTCATCATCTCGGGCTACGAGAACTTCGTCAGCCGCTTCGACGACCAGGAGGGTGGCGTGCACTGGCTGGGCACCATCGATGTCGGCTCGCTGAAGGTCAAGGTTGCCTCGACCATCGTCGCCATCTCGTCCATCCACCTTTTGCAGGTGTTTTTGAACTCGTCGACCTACACGACCGAGCAGTTGATGTGGCTGACCATCATCCATCTCGCCTTCGTCGTCTCGGCCCTCATGCTCGCCTATATCGACCGGCTGATGGGCCTCGGCAAAGGCAAGAAGGATGAGGCGTAAGCAAGCGCCTGCCGGACCTTGAATCACTCCGGCAGGGTTGGCGCCCTATCGCTTTGTGAGCAAGGCTTTGCCGTGGCTCAGCCACGGCGGATGGCTTAGCTCGACGCTCACAATGACGCGGATCTAGTAGATGCTCTTGATCTTGCTGTCCGTGCGGGCAAACACCTCGTCAGGGACAAAGAAATCTCCGGCCAGAGGCCCGGTCGCACCTGGCGCATAGGCTGAAAAGTCGCTGACGCCCTCGGCGCGCAGCACCTCCTCGTCGATGTAGAAATTACCTGTTGTCTCGCGCGCCGGCCGCATGAAGATGGCATGCGCGGCGTCGGCCATGATGTCGGGCAAACGGCTCATCGCCGCCACCGTCGCGCCGCCGAGCAGATTGCGCACCGCCGCCGTGTCGATGGTCGAGATCGGCCACAGTGAATTGACGGCGATGCCGTCCTTGGCGAACTCCGCACTCATGCCCAGCGTGCACATCGACATGCCGAACTTGGCCATCGTGTAGGCGACGTGGTTCCTGAACCACTTGGCCTTCATGTCGAGCGGCGGCGCCAGATTCAGGATGTGAGCATTTTGCGCCAACTTCAGGTGAGGAATGCACATTTTCGAGACCAGGAAGGTACCGCGCGTGTTGATCTGATGCATCAGATCGTAGCGTTTCATGTCGGTCTCGAGCGTGCCGGTGAGTTGGATGGCGCTGGCATTGTTGACGCAGATGTCGATGCCGCCGAATTTTTCCACGGTCCTGGTGACCGCCTCGGCCACCTGCGCCTCCTCGCGGATGTCGCACAAAACAGGCAGCGCCTTGCCGCCAGCCTGCTCGATCT
>NZ_RZOL01000536.1:0-3362 GCF_004022985.1 Mesorhizobium sp. M7A.F.Ca.ET.027.02.1.1
GCGCGAACCGATGTTCCTGCCCGGTGAGGAACGCGATGCCGCCCAGATCCTTTCGGACGCGCTGGCGCGCGAGGGTGTCGAGGTTCGCCTCAACACCGAGGTGGTGGCGGTGCGGACGGAAGGCGGCAAGAAGCTCGCCGACCTGGTGTGCGACGACATCACGACGACGATTTCCGTCGATGAGATCATCACTGGCATCGGCCGATCGCCCAATGTCGACGGCCTCGACCTGGAAAACGCCGGGGTGGCATACGATGCCGACGGTATCAAGGTGGACGACTGTCTCCTCACCACAAATCCGCGCATCTATGCGGCGGGCGATGTCTGCCTCGCCTACAAATTCACCCACACCGCCGAGGCGACAGCCCGCATGGTCGTACGCAATGCCCTGTTTCTCGGACGCAGGAAGCTGAGCGAACTGGTCATTCCGTGGTGCACCTATACCGATCCGGAGATCGCCCATGTCGGCCTCTATCCGGCGGAGGCGCGCCAGAACGGCATCCCGGTCAAGACCTATACAGTGCTGATGCACGATGTCGGCCGTGCGGTGATGGACGGCGAGGAGGAGGGTTTTGTCAAAATCCACGTCAGGGAGGGGTCCGACCGCATCCTGGGCGCCACGGTCGTTGCCAGCCATGCCGGCGAGATGATCAATGCGGTGTCGCTGGCGATCAAATCGGGCATGGGATTGCGTGCGCTGGCCGACGTCATCCATCCATTCCCGACGCAGGCGCAAGGCATCAAGATGGCCGGCGACGCCTATCGGCGGACAAGGCTCACCTCATCGTGGAAGCGTCTGGCGGGCCGCTGGTTGGCGTTGTCAAGGCGATGGTGACAGCAGCCTGCCGCAACTGGTGCATCTGACAATCAGCGACGATGCGGCGCTTGACGAAAGCCTCGTTCGGCTGAACAAGTCGAAGCCGATTGTTATGGTTTGGGGCCGTCGCGCATGCCGTCTGGAATGAAGCCTACGGCGCAAAGCCCAGAGTGCCCGCTTTGAAACCCGCGGGCGCACAACCGCTCGACGCTGTCTCCGCGGCGAAAGCCGGGCGACGTGTGCTGGTTGTGTCCCACGATCCAGCCTTTCCGCCGATCTCCGGCGCGGATCTGCGGAACTACCGCAATGCTGAGTCTGCTGCGCAATTCGGCCCGGTCTGCCTGGTGTCTGTGCTGCCGCAGGCGACGGAAACAACCGATCCGTCGATCCGCACCGAAGCCTTGTCGATCAAGGGAGAGGCCCGCTCCGCCTCGATCGGGTGGTGGCGTATAAGGGCGGAGCGTCGCATCTCGCGGGTCGCCTTGACGCGGCTGGAGACACTGGTTCGGGACTTCCGCCCGGACACGGTGGTGATCGAGGGTATCGGCCTGTTCAAGCTGCTGCGGCCTTTGCGGGCACTGACGAAACAGCTCATCCTCGACATGCACAATGTCGAGTCCGACCTGGCGGGACAGTTGCGGCACGTCGATGCGAAGCGGGCTGCGGTGGCGACGATCAGCGAGGGCCTTGGCATCAGGCGTCTCGAGAGAAAGGCGCTTGCCCTTGTCGACAGGGTCTGGGTCTGCTCGAGCCAGGATCGAGAGCGGTTGATGGCGCTTTCCCGGCACAAGTTGCCGATCGATGTCGTTCCAAACGGAATTCCGCACGCCGGGCACAGCCCCGAAACGCTGCCCGCCGAGCCCGTATCCGACGAAAGCTTTCCGGTGATCCTGTTCGTCGGCCATCTCGGCTATCCGCCAAACGTCGATGCCGTCCAGAGGTTAGCCGGCTCCATACTTCCGCGCATCCGACTGGCCTTGCCGACCGCGACACTGATTCTCGCCGGGCGCAACCCGACAACGGCCGTGCAAGCGCTGGCAGGATTGCCTGGCGTGGAGCTCGTCGAAGACCCCGGAGACATGGCGCCGCTTCTGTCGAGAGCGCATCTCACCATCATCCCGCTTGCGGCAGGCGGCGGCACCCGCATCAAGATTCTGGAGGCGATGGCGTGGGGCGTGCCGGTGATCGCCACGCCTCTGGCGGCCGAGGGCCTGGACCTGGTCGACGGGGAGGAACTGCTGCTGTCGGATACCGATGAAGGACTTGCCGAGACGGCTGTCGGACTCTGCCTGGATGCCGACCGCAGGGCACGGCAGCGCATCCGCGCGCATCAAGCGGTTTGGGCAAGGTTCGGCCCGGAAGCTATCCGCGATGCTGTCCGCGGCGGACTGGGGCTGGACGAGGCTGGCACATGATCCCTCACTCCACCAGATATGGAGGAGCGACATCGTTCCACATCGCTTGCAGGAGCTCCGCTTCGCACCGCGTCCAACCGGAATTTCGTGGCCTGCCCAATCAGGATGCGTGCAGAAGCTCTTGCCGAATGGGCCGAGATAGGTTTGCGGATGCAAGCGTCGCCAAACATGGTCCCGGTCGGTCAGATGCGCGACCTGCTCTATCCAGCGTCTCGGCGCATCGGGGTCCCTCACCTCATGCCAGTCGTCGACGATAATGACAGGCAGGCCCTGGTAGAGCGGGTCGAGCGGCGAGGTCCTGGTGACGACGATGCAGCCGAGATAAAACAGCTCCCATGTCCTATGGCAGTCCAGGCCGTTGCCTTCGGTGGACAGCACGAGCGGGTATTGCGAGTACAGTCGCCAGATCGAGCGCTGCGAGACGCGTTTCGTCAGGAAATCGACGTGCGGACATCCGCCGAGGGCATCAAGCAGTTCCCGGCGCTGCCTCGAGCCATTGCTGATGCTGAAATCAGAGAACAGCCTGGGCGGGCGGCGGTCCACATGATCCTGCCGGGCGCGTATGATTTCCAGTTGCTTCACAAGCCCTGCCGGCGTGGCAAGGGACCGAGGCGTGTGAAGATCGAGCCCGATCGGGAAAGGCTTCACCCTGGGGTGAGTGCCATCACAATTCTGGCTGTACCAGGAGACCAGGAAAGGGTTGGCGAGAAGCTGGTCGACGGTGTCCTTCGCCAGATCCGACGGCACCGAAGCATCTCCATCGGTCGTCAGCAGCGTGAACGGTGCCGTAATCGTCGGCAGCACGATCCTGACGAACGTATCGAGGTCGCAGGTTTGCGCATCCCTGGACAAGGTGCTCAGGCGCAGCCAGACGATGCCATGCGCGCCGCTGTAATGTTGGCGGAAAAATGCCTCGCCCTGCGTCGATGCAGTTGGCGCGTTGCGATACCAGCGCGGCCCGGCGAAATCGCAGAAATGCCCGATGCCCTGCGACCACAGCACGGGCGGAACGCCAAGAAACCTTAGCGCCCTGGAATAGACGGCTCTTTTGACAGCCCTTCGAAACCTGCCCATCGGCAACTCCTAGCGCGGATGCCAATAGCGTTGCAACGTCCTTGCACCGCCGGAGC
>NZ_RZOL01000537.1:0-3358 GCF_004022985.1 Mesorhizobium sp. M7A.F.Ca.ET.027.02.1.1
CCGCTGATAATGTCGAGATCGACGGCGTCGAGCCCGACGATGCCGCCAGGGAAAATCTTCGAGACCGCCTGCAGTCGCACGAGTGGATCAGGCGCCATCGCGAACCTCGGACGGCTTCGTGGTGTTGACCCAGAGGATCTGGCAACGCTCGGCGCCGGGATTGCGGAAGGCATGCAAAAGCGTGCTCTTGAACGCAAAGCTGTCGCCGGCCTTCAGCACGTAATTTGTCGAATCCACCACCAGTTCGACCTCGCCGGCCAGCACGAAGCCGAATTCATGGCCGGCATGGGCATAGGCTTCGGCCGTGCCGCCACTGGCTTCCACCGTCACCAACATGCCGGTCAGCGTCGCGCCCGGCGGCGACAGCAGCGCCTTGGCAATGCCTTCCGATTTCACCGGGATCTGCCGCCGCTTGTCGGCACGCACACAATAGAGATCGCTGACGGCATCGTTGCCGTCTGCGATCAGCGCAGACGGCTCTATGTCGAGAGCAGCGGCGAGCGGCCAGATCACCTTGACGCGCAGCGAGGACATGCCGCGCTCGATCTGGCTCAACGCACCGATCGACACCCCGGCTTTTGCAGCAAGATCGGCCAGCGACAGATTGCGCTCCAGCCGCAGCGCCCGCACGCGCCGGCCGACCCGCACATCGGCATCGTCCTTCGGCTTCTCAGCCGGTTCGTCCAGCATGTCCATCAATTCGTCCTCGTTTGCAGTCTATCCATCGGAGCGCGGCGAAGCGTCGATAAGCTCCCCCTTCTCCCCTTGTGGGAGAAGGTGTCGCCGCAGGCGACGGATGAGGGGTGCTCCAGCTTGGCGACGACGGCGATCCGCCACGCACCCCTCATCCGTCTCGGCGCTGCGCGCCGATCCACCTTCTCCCACAAGGGGAGAAGGCAGGCCTCAACTCACCCGCCTGCCTTGACCTTTTCGAACATCTTGGCGAGGTCGTCATTCTGTTTCATCGGCCCGGTGAAGATGGTGGTCTTCAGCAACACCTCGGGATCGGATGGCAGCTGCAATTTCTCCAATTCCGCCTTCGGCACGGTGGCGAAGGCGGAGCTCAGCGAGCTGCCGTAACCATAGGCCTGGATCAGGTATTTGCCGGAGTCGGCATCCAGCCGGCTGTTGATGAAGTCATAGGCAAGATCGACATTCTTGGCGTCCTTGAGCATGACGAAGCCGCAGGCCCAGGTCAGCATGCCCTCCTTCGGCTTCATGAACTCGACCGGCACGCCCTGCTTCTTCAGCGACGTGGCGGACGCGTTCCAGGTCATGGCGGCGACCAATTGGCCGCTGGCCAACGCCTGTTCGACGGAGGTCATGTCGGTGGTGTAGTTGGAGAGCAGCGGGCGCTGCTCGCGCAGCTTCTCGGCCACCTTGTCCATTTGCTCCGGCGTCATGTCGAACGGATTGACGCCGGCGAGCAGCGCGGCCACCACAGGCGTGTCATGCACCGCGTCGATCGTCGCCATGCGGCCGGCATACTGCTTGTCCCACAAAAGGTTCCAGCTCGCTTCCGGGTTCTTCACCAGATCGGTGCGGTAGAGGATCGAGGTGTTGCCCCAGTCCCATGGCACCATCCAGACCTTGCCGTCGCCGGCCTGCAGGTCGGGCAGGTTCTTGAACACCGGGAAGATCGAATCCCAGTTCTTGATGCGCTTGGTGTCGATCGGCTGCAGCAGGCCTTCCTTGTTCCAGCGCGCCACCTTGTCATAACAGGGATGCGCGATGTCGGGGCGGAAGCCGGCCTTGACCTTGGTGAAGGCGTCATCGTCGTCACCGAAGATGGAGGCCTCGACGCCATCGGGATGCGCGGCGAGGAAGCTCTTGTTGAAATCGGGCAGTTCGTAGCCCGACCAGGTGAAATATTGCAGCTTGTCGCCGGCGAAAGCGACGGTCGACGACAGCGCCAGCGCGAACGCCGTCAATCCAGCGCAAACAGTCTTTGCAGAGATCGATTTCAGGTCGAATGCCATTGCAGTTCTCCTCTCTTGGTTTGTTTTGGTTGTGATGGATCCGCGGGCTTTGGCGCCGTGGCGGACAAGCCGCGATGGCGCAGGATTTCAGCTGCTGCAGCGATGATGAAGGACACAGCCAGGATCGAAGTGCCCAGCGCCATCACCGTCGGCAGCGACTTTGGAAAACGCAGCTGGCTCCAGATGTAGAGCGGCAGCGTCGGCTCGGTGCCGGCGAGGAAGAAGACAACGATGAATTCGTCGAAGGAGATCAGGAAGGCCAGCATGAAGGCCGAAATGATGGCCGGCAGGCTGAGCGGCAGCATGACCCGCCGGAACGTCGTCCAGTCGGAGGCGCCGAGATCGAGCGCCGCCTCGCGAATGGTTTTCGGGATGGCGGCGAAGCGGCTGCGCATGATCACCACGGTCGTCGGCAGCGCGACCAATATGTGGCCGAGAACGATGGCAATGCGCGATGGCCCCAGACCAATGAGGTTGATGAGGATCAGCAGCGATATGCCGACAATGACGCCGGGGATCAGGATCGGGAGCCTTGCGATGGCGCTGATGGTGGCGGCCAGCGGCGAGCGGCCGTAGAGGTCCATGTAGGATACGGTGATGCCGCACAGCGTCGCGCCCGTGGCGGCAATGGCGCCGATGACGAGGCTGTTCAAGAGTGCACCGGTCAGCGCCGAATTGCCGAACAGTGTCGCGTACCATTGTAAGGTGAAGCCTTGCAGCGGAAACGCTGCCTGGATCGAGTTGTTGAAGGAAAACAGCGGGATCAGCAGCACCGGCAGATAGAGAAAGACCAGATAGGCGATGACGTAGACGCCGAGCCAGCGGCCGCCTCCCTGCGTGCGTGCAGCGCTCATGTGCGGCTGCCAAATCTGCGGTCGGCGAAACGCGCGACCAGCACCACGGCAAGGATGACCAGCATGACGGCGACGGAGAGTGCGGCGCCAAACGGCCAGTCATTGGCCTTGCCGAACTGCGCCTGGATCAGCGTGCCGATCATGGTGCTGGCCGGGCCGCCGACGAGCGCCGGCGTGACATAGTCACCGACCGTCGGCACGAAGACGACAAGGGCTGCCGCCAGCACGCCCGGCATCGAATTGGGCAGCACGACCCGGCGGAAGGAAGTGAAGGGCCGCGCGCCGAGATCGGAAGCGGCCTCGATCAGCGATTTCGGGATGGTGTCCAGCGCCACGTAGATCGGCAGGATGGCGAAAGGCGCATAGGCGTGCGCTAACGTGACGACGACGGCCGCCGGCGTGTTGAGAAAGGCCAATGTCGGTTCGGACCAGATACCGCTTTCGATCAGCGCCGAGTTCAAAACGCCATTATAGGCGAGCACGATCTTCCAGGCGAAGACGCGCAGGAGATAGCTGGTCCAGAAT
>NZ_RZOL01000538.1:0-3354 GCF_004022985.1 Mesorhizobium sp. M7A.F.Ca.ET.027.02.1.1
TGGCGCCGACACTGTGGCTGCTGATCGCCGCACGCGCCGTGCAGGGACTTGGCGCGGCGCTGATGATGGCGCTGACGCTGGCCTTTGTCGCCGAAACCGTGACCAAAGACAGAATTGGCAGCGCCATGGGTCTGCTCGGCGCCATGTCCGCGATCGGCACGACACTTGGCCCCTCGCTCGGCGGCCTTTTGATCGCCGGCTTTGGCTGGCGCGCGATCTTCCTCGTCAATGTCCCGCTGGGTGTGCTCACCTTCGCTCTCGCCTGGCGTGCCTTGCCGACGCGCAGCAAGACAGCGCAGGCCGACCGAGGCACGTTCGATGTCATGGGCACTGCCCTGCTGGCCTTGACGCTGGCCGCCTATGCACTGGCCATGACGCTTGGCAGAGGCAATTTCGGACTGCTCAACGTCGGCCTGCTGGTCGCTGCCGGCATCGGTGTTTTTCTTTTCGCCGCCGCGCAGGCGAGTGTGAAAAACCCCTTGATCCAGCTTGCAAGCTTCCGTGACTACCAGCTGAGCGCCAGTCTCGCCATGAGCCTCGTTGTCGCGACGGTAATGATGGCGACCCTCGTGGTGGCTCCATTCTACCTGTCACGCGGACTTGGGCTCGATGCCGCAATGGTCGGCCTCGTGCTGTCGACCGGGCCGCTTGTCTCGGCCCTGTCGGCGCTGGTCGCCGGACGCCTGACCGATCGCTTCGGCGCCCACAAGATGATGGTCGCCGGCCTGCTCAGCCTCACGACAGGCACGTTCCTGCTGTCGCTCGCCATGGTGACGCTCGGCATTGCCGGCTATGTCGTTCCGATCACCGTCACCTGCATCGGCTACGCGCTGTTCCAGACATCCAACAATGCAGCCGTCATGGCCGGCATCAGTGCCGGCCAGCGCGGCGTCGTCTCCGGCCTGCTCAACCTTTCGCGCAATCTCGGGCTGATCACCGGCGCCTCGTTGATGGGTGCCATATTCGCCGTCGCATCGGCCGAGAAGCACCAAAGCATTGGTCTTCTGAGTTCCGAGGCCGCCCGGGGGATGCAGGTCACATTTCAGACGGCGACAGTGCTGGCGCTGATCGCGCTGGTCCTCGCGCTGCTCTCTGCCCGCGCCGCAGGCCGCACGGAATCCAGGGGTTCGTGACGCGCCACACCGCTCAGAGAGTAGAATTCCCAAACAGGCTCAGGCGCCTGCCCGCTTGCGGCGTTCATAGAGCATGACCAGCGTTTCAGCCGTCAAGGCAGGCTTTTCCTCGCCTTCGATCTCGACCGTATTGGCTGCCTTCATGAGATACTGGCCGGGACCCCTGTCCTCCATGGACAGCAGCGTGATGCGCAGCCTGATGCGCGCGCCGACCTTGACCGGCGCCAGGAAGCGCACCTTGTCGAAGCCATAATTGAAGGCAGCCTGGGTGTTCTCGGGCACGATGCCCATGCCGAGCGCCAGTGCGCCGATGATCGACAGCGTCAGATAGCCATGCGCAATCGTCGTGCGGAACGGGCTTTGCCGCCGCGCCCTTTCAGGGTCGACATGGATCCATTGGTGGTCGCCGGTGCATTCGGCGAACTGGTCGATGCGGTTCTGGTCGACCGTCGTCCACTCCGATACGCCAAGCTCCTGCCCGGCCATCATCCTCAACTGCTCGTAGGTCGGCGGCGCTTTAGGCCGTATTTCGTTCATTCCTGGTTTCCCGATCGCTTCCAAAGCCTCCGGACCACGAACTGACGGCCTCTGTCAATTCGCTCGGCGCGAATCCGTTCCGCCGGTTTCGGCCGCAATCGTGCCACGCCGCGAGCGCAGTCGCAGGCTAAATCGGGATTTCCAGGCTTCAGGGGCCGCCGGCAGCAACGAGCCAGCCTCGGCCATTTCCGCTACTTCTTCTCGTAGCCGGCGCGGATTTCCTCCATCGCCTCCTTGATGCGCGTGCGCAGGATGTCGACCGATTCGGCGCCGGATTTCTTGACCAGTTCAGCCACTTCGCCCGCATTCTTCAATGCGACTTCGAAAGACTTTCTGGCAAACTCCGTCTGTTTGGTCATCAGTTCCTGCGGATTGCCCGGCGCCCTGTAGCTTTGCGCCATGTCCGTGACCTCGCGCAGCGTGTCCTGCAGCATCTCGCGCTGCCTGGACAACAGCGAGGTCGCGCCGGCGGCACTGGCTCGTGCCGATTTCTCCAGCGCTTCGAGGTTCTTGCGGTGATGGGCGAGGATCACCTCGACATCGACATTGGGCACCTTCAGGTCGCGGCCGAACCTGCCGAACATGTCCATGAGGGATCGGATTCCGGTTGTTTCGCCATGCTCGTTTGCTCCCCTTTGCCGCATGATGCGGGCACCCTCGGCGGGAGAATAGCACTCGCATGCCGTGAGTCCATTCGGACACGGAGGAGTGAGCGCCAGTCTGGTCGCGCATCAATTCACGAGGAACAGCCGCTCGGCCACATAGAGCACGACACCGGCGAGCCCGCCGATGATCATGCCGTTGAAGCGGATATACTGCAGGTCCCGACCGATGTTCATCTCGATCAGCCGCGTCAGCTGCGCAAGATCCCAGCGCTTGACCTGGTCGGCGATGAATGTCGACACGCCGGCCTTCTGGCTCTCCACGAACGACGCCAGAGCCACCACGAACCCTTGGTTCATGTCGGCCCGGATCTGCGCATCCCCGGCAAGATGGCGACCGACCTCGACGAACATGTTGGCAAGATGCGCGCGGACAACCGAATTCGGCGCCTTGGCGTCCTGCTCGATGAACTGGCTGAGGCTTGCCCACATCTCGCCGGCCAACCCCTTGACCTCCGGCCGGGCCAGGAAGTCGCGCTTCAGCTTCTCGGCCCGTTTGGCGTATTGCTTCGATGTTCTCAGCTTCTCGACGAAGCCTTGGGCGAAGCGGTCGAATTCGGCGCGCATCGGGTGGTCGGGATCGGCCCTCACCTCGTCGAGAAGCGAGCCGGCCGAGGCGACGATCTTCTTCAGGAGATAGGCGTCGGCACGGAACAGGTTGAACAGCGACGGCAGTTCCTCGCGGATCTTTTCGCGCATCGTCGCCAGCGCCTTTTCGTCATTGAGGAACCTGCCGATCACCTTGGTGAACTCGTCGAACAGTTTCTGGTGGCGGCGGTCGTCGGTAAGCGCTGACAACAGCTCGGCGGCCAGCGGCGCCAACGGCACCTTTTCGATCTGTTCCAGCATGCGGCTGGTGACGAAGCCGCGCAGGCCGGATTGCTCGACAGCGGCCAGCGTCTGCGGCACCAGCCGCACGACGAAGCGCGACAGGCCGGCGGCGCGCTCCGTATCGGCCAGCCAGTCGGCGACGAGTGCCGAGAAATCCACCTCGGCGAGCTTTTCGCGCACCGGTTCAGGCG
>NZ_RZOL01000539.1:0-3347 GCF_004022985.1 Mesorhizobium sp. M7A.F.Ca.ET.027.02.1.1
CCATAGAGATGTTTGATGATGTTGTTGGGCGTCCGCGACACATAGACGACGCCGGCGACCTTGCCGCCGACAGCGACCGGCAGGGCGACGAAGACACGCACCTTGGTGCCGCGGCTGACCGAATAGAGCGGTGGCGTCGGCTGGTCGGGAATGCGCAGCCTGAGCGCGCTTGCATAGTGACCGGCAAGTGCTGTGCGCACCTCTTCGGCCGCACTGAGCGACTGGCCGACCTCGCCGCGCCCGGCAATGACGACGCCCCGGGGATCGAGCAGCCGGAAGCCGGCCAGCGTGGTTTTCTGCGCGGCGTCGAGAATACCGGACAGGCGCGCACCGATCGCCGCGAAGGCAGGATCGGCGGTGGCAGCGATCGCCGCCGGCCGGGGCGGCAGCACATAGTCGGAGGCGAGATCGAGTTGCGGCTCGATCGGCTTGTACAGCGGGCCCGGATTGACGCTTCGGCTTGAATCCCCGCCTGGCCCCGGCATCGGCGCGCCGAGCTTGTCCGCCGCAATGCCGGCGTCGCGCACATCCTGCGCATAGATGGCGGCGATGGCCGCGCCTTGCGCGATCAGCTCCGCTTCGGTCTGGCGGATCAACTGGTTCTCGTAGAGGCGGAAGAAGAACAAGCCGACCAATGGCAGGGCCATCACCATGATCAGGATGGCGACGACGACCGTGGCAAGCCGTGGCCGCCACTTGCGGCCGATCCATTTGCCGGAAGTCGTCAGCCGCATCGGCCAAGCCGGAAGCCGACGCCATGCACGGTCTCGATGGCATCCAGGCAACCCACTGCTGCCAGCTTGGCGCGGATGTTGCGGATATGGCTGTCGACGGTGCGGCCGGCGACATGGATATTTGTGGCATAGGCGCTGGCCATCACCGCGTCGCGGTCGAGCACATGCGCGGGCCGCGCCAGGAATCCCTTCAGGATCGAGAATTCGATCCCCGTCAGGGCAAGCGCCTTGCCGTCGAAGCTGGCAGCGTGACTGGCCGGCGCCAGAGCCAATTTGCCATGCGAAAACTGCCTGTTGTCGACCGGTTCGGCCGCCGCCGGGCGGGCGCGCCGCAGGATGACGTTGACGCGGGCGACCAGTTCGCGCGGGCTGAATGGTTTCGTCACATAGTCGTCGCCGCCCATTTCGAGCCCGAGGATGCGGTCGATCTCCTCGTCGCGCGCGGACAGGAACAGCACCGGCACATCGGATGTGTGCCGCAGTCGCCGGCAGACCTCCAGCCCGTCCATCTCCGGCATGCCGATGTCGAGCACGACAAGATCCGGCGCCCGGCGGCCGATCGCCTGCAGGGCGGCGGCACCGTCGGCCACGCCTGTCGTTTTCATGCCGGCCTTTTCCAGCGCAAAGCAGATCACCTCGCGGATGTGCGGGTCATCGTCGGCGACGAGGATGTGATGCGGCATGGATCAGCGGCCCGGCATGGAAGGTTCGATAGCGGAGGGAATCACGAACGGCCCCTTGGAGTCGAGATATCGAAGCAGCCGCCAGTCGCGAAAGCTCCAGGCCCGCCAGTTCTGCTGGATAGTTCGATACCAGATTTCGTCGCTGCCGCGCACGCCAGCCAGTTCGCGGACAGTGCCGACGGCCACCGTCTTGCCCTGCTGCTCGAGGAAGCGATCAAGTGCGGGAAACGCGCCAGGACCGAGCGAGTGAAGATACCAGGCGTCTAGGGGAATGCCCTGGCCGGTCATTTCGAGGGAATGGTCGACATTGTAGTTGGCGATCGTCGCTGCGAAATTGATGAAACAGCCGGCATAAAGCGTCAGAGATAACGTCAGAAGATTGGCGGACAGCAGCCATTCATTGGATTTTCTCAGCGCGATGCGGGCAATGATCAGGGCAAGGCCTGCTGCGACCAGCCCCATCCAGACAAAGGCGGCGACGCGCCAGTAGGTCAATGCATAGATGCCGACATAGAGGTCGAGCCGCAGGATCGACGAAATGACCAGCATGATATTCTGCGCCACCCAGGCATAGACCAGCCGGCGGATAAGCGGATCGGCCGATGTCTCGCTGCCTGGCCGCAGCGCCGCCAGCACGAAGCCGGCGGCAAGCAGCGCGGTGACGATCAGGGGATAGGCGCCACGATGCGCGTAGGAGGCGTAGCTCAGCCCGTCGGGAAGGGCGGCCCCGCCCCACAGATAGGTGGCGTCGAGCGCCGTCTGCAGCGCAAACAGGATGTTGAAGACGATCAGGGCGCGCAGGATGGCGGCCTTGCCGAACAGGATGTCTTCGATGGTGGTGGCGGTTTTGTCGGCTTGAGCGCTGACGGCCGGCGCCGCGCGCGGGATGCGGCGAACCAGGCGCGGCAGGCGCGGTCGCAGAAAAGCCCAGACAGCGGCGAGCACGAACAGCCAGAAGGCAATCCGCGCCAGCTGGATAAGATCGAGCAGCCTCATGAGGTCGATCAGCGACAGCCAGTAGTCGATCACCGGATTGGCGGCGCCGAACAGCGCCAGGAAGACCGCGCCCAGCGTCAGCGGCATCACCCAGACAGCGATCGCCGCCAGCCGGATGCGCCGCCGGCCGAACCGCCGCGCCGTCCTGCGCCAGCGGACGAAATCATTGGCGAAGCGGAACGGCGCCGCCAGCCCGAACAGCACGATCTGCCCGGCAATACGGGCGATGCTGTGCCGCAGCCGCCCGCTCAGCGAAAGGGCAAAGACGGTCAGCGCCGCCAGCGCGATCGAAACCGACAGGGTGCTGACGTTTTCAGCCAGCGGCAGCAGCGCGACAAGCAAGGCGATGGGCTTGAGCCAGACGCGACCGTCGCTGAAAGCCGCCGGATGCACGGCGACAACCGCGGCGGCAATCAGCAGGGCAAACAGGAAAACCGTGATCCCGGCGGGCTGGCCGTAGAACAGGAAATCCGCAAGTGCTGCCAGGAGGATGGCGACACCGAAGCGGCTGCAATAGCTCGGCGCGGCGCAGAGCAACGCTGTCATGATCGGGCTTTCCTGATGGCGTCCCGCCGGGTTGCCGGCGGGCTCTTGCGGACAAAGGGAATGAGGGTTGCGACGGGACACGCGCGCGGCGCATCGGCCAGCCACCAGTCTTCGCGGCGCAGCCGGCAAGGCAGGGACCATCGGGGTTCTGCTCGGTTTTGCATGCCGTCTGTTTGTCAGGCCGGCGGGGAAAGGGTGAGGCGGATCGGAGGAGGTTTTCCGCAGGCCTGTGCAGTTTTCGTGCAGGGGCGCGAAGAGGGGCGCCGAGCTTCCACCTCCCCCTTGTGGGGGGTCGGACCGCAGGTCCGGGTGGGGGTCCGGCGCCGCACCCCCACCCCGCTGCTTCGCAGCGACCCTCCCCACAAGGGGGAGGGTGGGGTCACAGCCC
>NZ_RZOL01000053.1:0-23817 GCF_004022985.1 Mesorhizobium sp. M7A.F.Ca.ET.027.02.1.1
GTCTGGGCCTCGGCCTGTTCATCGCCAAGACCCTGCTCGAACGCTCCGGTGCCGTGCTCGATTTCCGCAATTCCAGCGGCCTGGGCGAGGGCGCCATGGTACAGATATCGTGGCCGCGTGGTGTGTTCCTCAATCCGGAAATCACTTCGGCCAGCATGTTCGACACCGCCTGAGAGCCTTGAAGGACCTCTAAAAATTGGACAATCGGGCTCAGGAACTATATTTGCGTAAAATTAAGGCAGCAGGAATTTTGAGACTATGACAGGCGACGAGAATATTGGCGCAATGGTTGAAGGCGAGGACACCTCGCTGCTTGTCGTCGATGACGACAAGCCGTTCCTCACGCGTCTGGCCCGCGCCATGGAAGCCAGGGGCTTCGTGGTCGAGACGGCCGAGAGCGTCGAGGAGGCGGTTGCCAAGGCGCGCGCCAATCCACCCGCCTACGCTGTAGTCGACATGCGGCTCGGCGACGGCAACGGCCTCGACGTGGTCGCGGCCATCCGCGAAAAGCGCGAGGATTCCCGCACCATCATCCTGACCGGCTATGGCAACATCGCCACCGCGGTGACCGCGGTGAAGCTCGGTGCGGTCGATTATCTCTCCAAGCCCGCCGACGCCGATGATATCTTCGCTGCACTCACCCGCACCGCCGGCGAGCGCGCGGCGCCGCCTGAAAACCCGATGTCGGCCGACCGCGTCCGTTGGGAGCATATCCAGCGCGTCTATGAGATGTGCGAGCGCAACGTCTCCGAGACAGCGCGCCGGCTCAACATGCACCGCCGCACCTTGCAGCGCATACTGGCCAAGCGCGCGCCGCGTTAGGATCGCAGGGTGTCGCTTGGGGCCAAGTTTGTAACCAGCGGCGGAGAGAGCCCAATCGCCGAAGTCAGCGCCGCCCCTCATCGCCCTGCCGGGCACTTCTCCCCGTATAGTGACGGGGAGAAGGGGCTAGCCGCAACCTAGGCGTAATTTCTGTAACGTTGGTGATTGGCGAAATCATAAATGACAGCGTCCCTCTCCCCGTCACTATACGGGGAGAGGATGCCGGCAGGCAGGTGAGGGGCGGCGCTAGCGCTTGGACAATGAAGCCCGCCAAACAGGCGGCTTAACGGAGGCGACATGCAGGATCTGAAGCAGCGGCCGGTTTCCGTCTTCCGCGAATTCCTCGATAGCGAAGCGGCCGGCGGCATCATCCTGATGGTGGCGGCGGCACTGGCCCTGATTGTCGCCAATTCGCCGCTCGCCGAAACCTATTTCTCCGCGCTCCACGCTTATCTCGGCCCGCTCAGCGTCTCGCATTGGGTCAATGACGGGCTGATGGCGGTGTTCTTCCTGCTCGTCGGACTGGAGATCAAGCGCGAGATGCTGGACGGCCAGCTCTCCACCTGGCCCCGGCGCGTGCTGCCCGGCATCGCCGCTGCTGGCGGCATGCTGGTTCCGGCACTCGTCTATGTGGCCGTCAACCGCAACAATGCGGCAGCCCTGTCCGGCTGGGCGATCCCGACCGCCACCGACATCGCTTTCGCGCTCGGCGTGCTGTCGCTGCTCGGCAGCCGCGTGCCGGCTTCGCTGAAGGTGTTCCTCACAGCCCTTGCCATCATCGACGACCTCGGAGCCGTCATCATCATCGCCATCTTTTACACCAGCGGCCTTTCGCTGGCTTATCTGGGTGCCGCCTTCGCCGTCATTGCCGGGCTTGTAGTGCTCAACCGCATGCGGGTGATGACGCTTGTGCCCTATCTCGCTCTGGGCGTCGTCCTGTGGGTCCTGGTGCTGAAATCTGGCGTCCATGCAACGCTTGCCGGCGTGGCGCTGGCGCTGACCATCCCGCTCGCGCGCTCCGCCGGGATCGGCCACGATCTCGACCATTCGCCGCTGCACCGGCTCGAACACGGCCTGCACAAGGTTGTGGCCTTCCTCGTCATCCCGATCTTCGGCTTTGCCAATGCCGGCGTTTCGCTCGCCGGCCTCAGCGTCAGTGCGCTGATCGAGCCGTTGACGCTGGGTGTCGCCGCCGGCCTGGTGGTCGGCAAGCTGGTCGGCGTGTTCGGCTCCTCGGCACTTGCCATCCGGCTCGGTCTTGCCGACCTGCCAGCCAATGCCGGCTGGACGCACATGATCGGCATATCGCTGCTGTGCGGCATCGGCTTCACCATGAGCCTGTTCATCGGCCTGCTCGCCTTCGCCGGCGACGTGGCGCTGCAGGACGCGGTCAAGGTCGGCATCCTCGCCGGTTCCTTCATCGCCGCTATCCTGGGCGCTGCCGTGCTGCTCATGGCGCCCGCCAGGGGTGGCGTGGAGGACGGTGAAGAGTAGAGGCAGTCTTAGGACTTGGGGGACAATCGCTACTCGCTCTCACCCTCCAGCGCCGGCACCGACACGCCGGCAAGCTCTGCCGCCAGCAGCCGCGAAGCGCCGGCCCGCGCGATCCGCAGCATCAGCGCTTTGCGCGTTGCCGCTGCCATGCGGTGCTCGGGCGCATTGCGCAGGATCTCGGCGCCGTAGCCGTCGGAGAGGATGAAGCCGCACTCCTGGGGAAAGATCTCCGAGGGCACGCCGGGATGGGTGGCGAAGAAGAAGCGGTCGGAATGCAGCCGGTAGTCGGGCCATTTG
Source organism: Mesorhizobium sp. M7A.F.Ca.ET.027.02.1.1 (assembly GCF_004022985.1). Lineage (NCBI taxonomy): Bacteria > Pseudomonadati > Pseudomonadota > Alphaproteobacteria > Hyphomicrobiales > Phyllobacteriaceae > Mesorhizobium > Mesorhizobium sp. M7A.F.Ca.ET.027.02.1.1. Next base: position 2,614 of record NZ_RZOL01000053.1, read on the forward strand.
CGGTCGACCCTGAAATCCTCGATCGAGGATTTGATCTCGATGATCCAGATATCTCCCTGCCGGGTCAGCGCGACGAGGTCGGCGCGGCGGCCCGTGGCCAGCGACAGTTCGGGCAACACATGTGCGCCCATATCCATGAGCAGCCGCTGTACGCCGCGCCGCACCAGCATGGCGCGTTCGGACTGGCGGCCGTCGATGAGAGGATTGATGAGGATGGGGGAGATGATCGGCATGCCAGGCACCATGCCAGATTTTGTTCACGGTTTGAACCTGTTTTATGAAGGCGATTATCCGGTTGACAAACCCAACCCGCTTACGTAGGGTAAGGACATAGGAGATTTCCATGTCCGTTCTGTCCCGCCCCGAGTTCCATGACGAAGCCAAGGCTTTCGAGCATGTGGAAGGCATTCTTTGGCCGCAGGGTCCGGTTTGCCCCAAGTGCGGCTCGATGGATCGCCACTACGCTTTGAAGGGCGTTCGCACCAAGCCTTCCAAGAAGAACCCCCACGGCGTCGAGCGTCACGGCCTTTACAAGTGCAGCGCTTGCCGCTCGCAGTTCACAGTTCGCATGGGATCTATTTTCGAGGAAAGCCATTTGCCGCTCACCAAGTGGCTTCAGGCCATCCACCTTATGTGTGCCTCTAAGAAGGGTATCAGTGCTCACCAGATGCACCGCATACTCGAATGCACCTATGAAGCCGCTTGGTTCCTGTGCCACCGCATTCGCCTTGGCCTCTGGCGACCTGTCGCCGCTTGGCGGCAACGGCAAGACCGTCGAGGTAGACGAAACCTACACAGGTCGCCTTGCCGGCACTCAGGTTAAGCGCGGTGGCGGCGCTCACAAGAACACTGTCGTTACGCTTGTCGAGCGCGGTGGCCGCGCCCGTTCCTTCCACGTCAATACAGCCCGCATTGGCACCGTCATGCCGATCGTTCGCGCTAACATCGCGAAGGAAAGCGCCTTGATGACGGATGAGGCTGGCATGTATCGCCGCGTGGGCCAGGAATTTGCCTCGCACGATGTCGTCACGCATTCCAAGGACGAATACGTCCGCTACGAAGGCGAAAAGACCGTCCATACCAATACCGTGGAAGGCTTCTATTCGATCTTCAAGCGCGGCATGAAAGGCGTCTACCAGCATTGCGGCGAACACCACCTACACCGCTACCTCGCTGAATTCGACTTCCGCTATTCCAACCGCATCGCGCTTGGCGTCGATGACGGCACCCGCGCATTCATCGCCTTGAAGGGTGCCGCTGGAAAGCGCCTCCGGTATCAAAGACCTGCTTGACGAAAAGCGGACGCACTTCCGAAAACCCATCCAACTCGAATTGCCTTACTGGCGATATGCAAGGGCCAAGAAAAAGCCGGGGACCTAAATCCCCGGCGAGTCTGGTTGATCGGACAGCTAGGCGGCTACGCCGCTGGCGCCGGTCTTATCGGCTGCGATAGTGGCCGCAAACGAATTCGGTGCGGCCAAAGCGGAAGCGTTGGTAGGGGCATACCCAAACCATCACGTCACCTCTTTCAGGCGAGGGGCCTTGAAAAGAGGCGGCAGAAGTGCGATTCTAGGGATGGAACTGTCCTAGCGCCGCAGAGGCTACCGCCTCTTTCCGGTTGCTGGTCGTCTCAGGCCGCATTCCCGTCTCACCGGGTTTGCGGCCTTTCCATTTTCCTGCCCACTCGTACGCCAACGGCCAGAGCGTGAGGGGCAGCGCTATCTTCTCATCATCTTCGCCTCGCAGCGCGTTTCTGATACGTCGCGCAACTCAATATACGCCGAATGGGGCATTTCACGCAAGGCGGGGTGAATTCAGCGTTTCCACTGAAATGGTTAACGAGTCCTTTTGTTGCCCGTTTTGAAATGCTGTGATACGTCTCCGGTATCAAAAGGAGGCGCACATGGATCATGCATATGCTAACGCACTGAAAAGGAAGGAAGAAATCGAGCGTGAGTTGGCGATGGTCAACTCGTTCCTCGATCTCTATCGGCACTTCAATGGACCGGAAGGGGAACAGACTGAACCCCGCGTTCAGGAATCATTAGATGCCGCAAACAATGAGGGTGGGACCAATCAGGCGGCCCGCTCTCCGAAACCGTCCCAAATCGCAGACATCGTAGAGAGGGTGATTCGTGGTGCCGGCCACCCTTTGACGCGAAGTGAAATCGTGTCTCGGCTCGAAAGCGCCGGCATCCATCTGAACAGCGAGGACAAGCCGCGATACGTCGGAACTATCCTATGGCGCGAGAAATCCCGCTTCACCAACATCCCAGGCAAGGGTTATATTATGGCTGATATGGCCACGCCTTATGATGCTACCAGCGATATGCTGGCGGCAACCGAACATCCCGATGAGGGACCAGATAGTGACTGACAAGAAACCTAAGCCACAGATCGACAAATTCCGCGAAGCGTCGCGTGAATTTAAGATCGATCAAACCGAAACGACCTTCGAGGCTGTGGTGGATAAAGTCGCCCACGCGCCGAAGCTCACCGCTGAGCAGATAAAAAAACTGGTCCAACAGCAGCGAGAAGCCGCTCGTCGACTGGACGGGAAGAAATCGAAAGTCTAGGGACTTCCTTCGGCGTTAGAATCTTCTCATATTGTTTGGTTCATCCCTTTGAGTGCTGAAGTCCGGCGGATCAAGACCCGCAACCTCCAAACGCGTGTCGAGGCCGTAGCTTCCTCTAGCAAGGAGATGGCGGCTTTCGCGCCGGCTGATTTTGTGGCTATCGACTTGTCGAATAGCGTCGAGGCAGCTTACTCGGAGCAGTGGGGCAAGGTTACCAGGCACCCTGACGGTGATTGGGATTGGCCTCAAATCCGGGAAAACAATCGTCGTAGCATCGACAGCCAAATGTTTGCCATAAAAAGCGGCGATAGGCTTTCAGCCCTAATGCTGGTCACCGTGCACGAAAACTTCGTCAAAGTGGCCTTTCTCGAAGGCGATCCGCGTCCTGATTGCCCCTTGAAGGGCTTCCGGGCAACCCTAGCTCTTGATATTGCGGCTCGTTACGGGCAAGGTATGGGGAAACGGGAGATCCGATTGGAACCTGTGAACCAAGAACTCAGGGACCTATATATAACTGGATACGGGTTTGAAGAGATAACCCCAGCCAGAGGGCAACCGTATCTTAAGAGAGATTTGTGACCATGACGCTGGCCAATGCATATGACGGATTCAAGCGCATGTTTCATCTTGAAGCGAAACAGCCGCCCGCACCCGAACCGCTTACGCGGAAGCCTCTCCCTATGGTAGGTTTGTTTTCCAAGCTTACGTCGGAGCAGAAGGCGTTTGTCTTAAATTACAAAGGGTCCGAAAATATCGGCGGGTCCGAGTTCAAGCTCAAAGCAGAGTGAATATCCGACTCGCTTAAAACGCAAAACCCCGGAGATGATCCGGGGTTTTTTGTTACCTTCAGAGGTACCGCTACAGCGCATGTAGCCATTCCCCTACGGCTGGGTAGGGACTTCAGTCTCAATTGAGCAATCGCTAATATGCCTGTACTTAGGAAGTGCGGGGGACGATCCCTAAGAGCTATCCCGCAATGGCCGGTGCGGCCCACGCTTTCCAACCTAAGCGTCCCCGCACCGGCCATTCTTTTTGGGTCTACGGCTGGGTAGCGCCTAACGGCTCGCTTTTGGCCTTGATTTGTTCTGGCCCGTTGCAACTGGGCGCAATCCCGCAGCGGCGGAGCCGCGCAAAGGTCCTCGCTAGTTTCACCCTACGTTCCTGTCCGACTGCCGGCCTGTCCTGATTATATTCCTATTTTCTCTCTGGGTTTGTCAACCGGATAATCGCCTTTATGAAGGCGATTGTATGGTTGACAGACCCGCTTGCTTAAGACCCTAGCTTTGCTAGCCTTCGCTTGGGTTTGGGGGATTGAGACATGAATGCCGTTGAGTTTATCGACAAGATTCTAACGCCGCTCGGTGGTGGGCTTGGCGCCCTGCTGGCGTGCCGGTTTTCACCGCAACTTCGTGCGCAGGTTAAGCCGGGGCTGGAATATGTGATGGCAGCTATCGTCGTGCTGATTCTAGGAGCTATCAAATGGCTCTAGGCGCTACCCAGCCGTAGGCGGCTTCACCGGCCCTGTCCCGTTCTACCGATGATTGCACATTGGTACGGGCTATATGGGTTGACTAGCACGTCGATTTGCGAGCCCGCGTTGCTGGCGGTGCAGAACGGCACCAACCACGGACTGGTTTCGATGCGGTAGACCGTTCCATCAATCACATATTGCAGCAGATAGCGGTTTGGGCCCTCGCCGCCGTCAATAAACTTCAAAACTTCAGCAGATGTCGGCGTCCAATCCCTTGTGTGGCTCCGCAGCCAGCTGTTGTGAATGAATACGGCGGTTAAGAATATTGCCCCGCAGATTAGGCAAGCCAGAATGAATTCCATCGAAACCGCTCAGGTTGGCTCTTTGCTGCCCTTCTTATCATCCTTTGGCGGTTATTTCCTTTGCGATATTTTCCTTCGCGCCCGCCAGAGTGGGAGTGACATACCCGGATATACCCTAAAGAAGTCAGGCATTGATCCTTGAAAGATTGAGTTTGCGGTGCATACCGTCGCTTCCATGGGGACGGGTGACGCAAAATCGAACACTAAAGAAGGCCAACAAGTATGGGCCTTTGACCTTGACGCTCTGCGCAAGGCTTTCAGAAAGTCCGTTCGGGAGCATAAAGTCACGGCGGCTGATTGGGCGGAACACGCCAAGCAGTTCCTCGAAAAACAAAGAGATCGTCAGCGCGAATCGACATGATATGCCGCGCCCATCAATTTCCACTTAGTAACCTTAAGATAGCAGAAAAAAATCTTTGCGCGTTACCAACCAAAGTCAGATGCAACCGCTTTAGTTCCGCGAATGTCGAATGGCATAAGCAGGGAGACGTCGCTTCGACACTTCCGTGAAGTGCGCAACCCATCTGCGGGTGGCGCATGGCTTTCTGTAAATTAGCTAAAGCTAATTTAAGTGAAAGGTGATATTTTGGAAGCAGCCGGGGCTCCCCCAATACACCCCGCTCCGGTCAGGCCCGGTGGCGGTCCACCCAAAGGAAGGCTACCGGGCCGATCCCTGCAACCAACCGGTGATCCGCTCGTTGACCCCATGCCGGGTTGATCCCCCGGCACTCCAGGACCTGCCCGCTGCCGAGGGGCGGCGGGCCTTTTTTGCCGATTGGATTCAAGCCCGCAGCGATAGCGAAGGCTCCGGCGGATGCCGGAGCCTTCGCGTTTGGTGATCCCGTCAGAAGTGGATCCAGAAGGATCGGCGGAAGCATCGCCGGCGCCAATAGCCATTGCGCCAATAGCGACGGCAAACCCGCCTCCACCCGCGTCGGCGACGGCGGCGGTGCCATCTGCGGTGCCGCACGAACTCGACGCCGTCCTGAACATCGGGACCATCCGGGCCGAGAATGTCGTCGGATGATTTGTCGAGTTCATCGAGAATGCCGGGCCCCGTATCAGGGATGCCGGCCAGGGCGGTGGCAGGACGCGCGATTGCGACGACGGTCGCAGCCCCTGCAAGCCCAAGCATTCCAGTCAGAAACAATCGCCGATCCATGCCAACCTCCATCGTTGATCATTGCGACAAGGGAAGACATAGAGCGGCAGATTGACGCGCCCAGATGCCGAAGAAAATTGGGTCAATCCCCCTGCCGTGCCGGCGGCGGATCTTTTTAGCGGTCTCCGACAATCCACGCGGCCAAATGCGCCTGTTCCCAGGGATCATTCCTCCGACAAGCCGGTCGCCGTTGCGTCCGTTTCAATGCTCACCGGCACGCCCTGGCGCAGGGAGTTGCTGACCGTGGAAATCGCCGCGGCCCTTGTGATGATCTCCGCCGGGTCGGAGCCGTCCAGCGTCGTGCATGAAACCTTCATGATTGACGAGGTCGCGAGCAAAGGCTTGCCTTCGAGGTTCAGCGTGACGGTCACCGCGATCTTGTTGAGCGTTACACCCATTTCCTCGGCGACGTAGCGAAGGTCGTTGCAGAAGCAGCCGCCGATCGCCAGGGCGAGCAGTTGGCCGCCATTGAAGCCCAGGCCCATGCCGCCGGCCTTGCCCTCGGGCCGGTCGACGATGATCGTGTGGCCGCCGGCCCAGCCCATGGCGGCTTGCGTGTCCTCCACGTTGCGCAGTTCGACGGTCATCGAGACCATTGCTGATGTCCTCCCGGCAGGAGTCGACCAGGCGTCGGGCCTCGTCGACGTAGAGTCATTATGCAGGCGCAGAGGCGGCCTTGTCGCTGGGCAACGCCGCCCCCGCCATGTCATCAAGGATCGGACAATCCGGCCTCTCGTCGCCGTGGCAGGCATGGATCAGTTTCTGCAGCGTCGAGCGCATCGACTGCAGCTCGCGCACTTTCTCCTCGATCGCCGTGACATGGGCGGCGGCGATTTCGCGCACGTTGTGGCTGGCGCGGCTGCGATCCTGGTAAAGCGCCATCAACTGGCGGCAATCGTCGATGGAAAAGCCGAGATTGCGCGCGCGGCGCAGGAAGGCCAGCCGATGGATGTCGTCTCCGGAATAATCGCGGTAGCCGTTGGCGGCGCGCGCCGGGGCGATCAGGCCGATCTCTTCATAGTAGCGGATGGTCTTGGCCGGCAGGCCGGAGCGGTGGGCGGCGTCACCGACATTCATGACGGTTCTCCTCGATTTCCAGGAACCCATGGAGCAGGCCCCTTGAATTTGCTTCACAATCCTGTGAGTCCTGTTGCCAAAATGCCATAGTGATACGCTTACCGGTACGTCAAGGCAGGCATATAGGCATCGCGCGCTTGGCAAGCAAAGCAAATGCCAGCATGAATGATGATGAGAGAGCGGCCGACTCGTGCCGCCGAAGTTGGGCGGGGCACCGGATCACCTGATGCGCATGAAGTCGTTTGCAATCATCGCCGCACTGGCGCTCTCCACTGCTATCGCCGGTTGCAGCACCATCGGCTCGCAGATATTCTCCAACAACTACGGCGCGGTCACCGACGCAGGTTATCAGCTGCCGCGCATCCCGATCGAGAAAGTGCCGATGAAGTACCATCGGCAGGAAGTGAACTACGACAGCCCGGAAAAGCCGGGCACGATCATCGTCGATACGCAGAACAAGTTCCTCTACTTCATCGAGGGCGACGGAAGGGCCATTCGCTACGGCATCGGCGTCGGCCGCGAGGGCTTCGAGTGGCATGGCACCGCCCACATTGCGCTCAAGCGCGAATGGCCGACCTGGACGCCGCCGAGGCAGATGATCCAGCGCCAGCCGGAATTGGAAAAGTTTGCCGGCGGCATGGAGCCGGGCCTGAAGAACCCGCTCGGCGCGCGCGCCATGTACCTGTTCAACAAGGGCGGTGATTCAGGCTATCGCCTGCATGGCAGCCCGGAGTGGAATTCGATCGGCAAGGCGATGTCGTCTGGCTGCATCCGCCTGATGAATCAGGACATTATCGACCTCTATGACCGCGCCTCGGTCGGCGCCAAGGTCATCGTTCTCTAGAGGCAGTTTTCGTACGCGGACCGTCTAGGCAACAACGGACGTCCCAAGCAGAAAACCGGGCAATTCGGCCCGGTTTTTTGTTGTTTGCGCGATGCGACGCCTGCTCGGTGGTCAGGACACCGCCGAGAACGAGGTGGGAGCCAAAATTTGGTTGGTGATTGTCTCGGTGATCTGGCCGTCACGCTCGGAATCTTCCCGCGCCTGTGTCCAGGCCGGGTCCTTCACGAACGCCGTCCAGCGCTCTTCGCGTTCGGCCAGCGATTCCCATGCCAGCATGTAGGTCAGGTCGTTGTTCGAAGCACCGATCAGCGTGGTAAAGAAACCCGCTTGGCGGATACCGTGCTTTTCCCACAATTTGAGGGTGATCTTGTCGAAACGATCAAGAAGCGCCGGCAAGCGCCCCGGCAAAGCCCGGTAAACCCGAAGTTCGTAGATCATTTTGGAGTTCCTTCTGGCCGAGGCGCCGGAAGCGAAGAAATCGGACCAGATGGTCAGCAGGGTAGAATTTTAAAAGGGGGCGTCAGGAGACCTGCTCGACCTGTTGCACTTCCGGCACGAAATGGCGCAGCAGATTCTGAATGCCGTGCTTCAGCGTCGCCGTCGAGGATGGGCAGCCGGCGCAGGCGCCCTTCATGTGCAGGAACACCGTGCCATTCTCGAAGCCGCGGAAGGTGATGTCGCCGCCATCCTGGGCGACCGCCGGGCGCACCCGCGTGTCGAGCAGTTCCTTGATGGTGATGACCAACTCCTCGTCGGCCTTGTCGTAGAACTCACCGGTCTGGCTGGTCTCGGCGGCCGGGCCGGCCTTGGCCATGACGGGCGCGCCGGACATGAAATGCTCCATGATGGCGCCGAGGATCGCCGGCTTCAAATGCTGCCAGTCGGGGCCATCCTTGGTCACGGTGATGAAGTCATAGCCGAAGAAAACGCCGGTGACGCCAGGAATTTCGAACAGCCGGCCGGCCAGCGGCGAGGCGACGGCGGCGCTGTCGGCATCGCGGAAATCGGCGGTGCCTTCCAGAAGCACTTCCTTGCCGGGCAGGAATTTCAGCGTCGCCGGGTTTGGCGTCGATTCGGTCTGGATGAACATGGCCGTCTCCGTGCCCGTTTGGGCATCTAGTTTGGAACAATTCTAAATAGGCTCAATTGGCTGGACATTCAAGCGAAACGCATCGCCGGAACAGCTGGCTGGCGGAATGTTTTTTCGCGCCCATCATCGGACCGGCATCACCTGAAGAGCAGAATCTCAGGCCAGGCTGTCGATTTCCTCGTCCGACAGGTTCTGCGGCACGACAGTCACCGGGATCGGGAAGGCGGCACCCTTGCCGGCCACGGCGCCGACCAGCGGCCCCGGCCCTTCCTTGCCCGCACCGGCGGCCAGCACCAGGATGGCGATGTCCTGGTCTTCCTCGATCAATTTGTGGATCTCTTCCGTCGGCTTGCCTTCGCGCACCACCATCTCGGGCTCGATGCCGAGCTTCTGGCGCACCTTGTTGGCATAGCTGTCGAGCGCGGCGCGCGCCGTGGCGTTGGCTTCCTCGCGCATGATCTTCTCGACACCCAGCCAATGCTGGAAATCGTCCGGCACGATGACATAGAGCAGCACCAGCGTGCCGCTGGTGCTCTGCGCCCGTTTCGAGGCATAGGCGACGGCACGCTCGCATTCCGGCGTGTCGTCGATGATCGTCAGGAATTTCCTGCGATGGCCGGCTTCGCGGCTGAGGCGTTTGGAGACCATGTCTATCTACTCGGTGTCGTGCGGCCGCAATCTGCCACTGCGGGGGACCGGCGGCAAGTCGCCGGCCTTGTGCCAGTGCACCCGATGTCGCGATCAGCCCTGCAGCAGGCCGATAATGTCGCGCACCGTCTTCATCGTCGCTTCGGCCAGCACGCCGGCGCGCTCGCCGCCGTCCTTGAGCACAGCGTCGACATAGGCGCGGTCATCCGAAATGCGGCGCATCTCGCTGGCGATCGGCGCCAGTTTTTCCACTGCAAGATCGGCCAAGGCCGGCTTGAACACGGAAAACTGCTGACCGGCGAATTCCTTGAGTACATCCGCCTTCGATATCTCGGCGAGACCCGCATAGATGCCGACCAGGTTCTCCGCCTCGGGCCGGCCGGCCAGGCCGTCCAGCTCGCTCGGCAACGCTTCCGGGTCGGTCTTGGCCTTGCGGATCTTCTTCGAGATGTCGTCGGCATCGTCAGTCAGGTTGATGCGCGACAAATCCGACGGGTCCGATTTGGACATTTTCTTGGAGCCGTCGCGCAGCGACATGATGCGCGCCGCCGGCCCGCCGATGACCGGCTCGGTCAGCGGGAAATAACCGTTGACGGTCTCTTCGCCGACCTGCATCTCGACGCCGACGCCAAGGGCCGCGATGCGGTCGGAGAAGTCGTTGTTGAATTTCTGCGCGATGTCGCGGGTGAGTTCCAGATGCTGCTTCTGGTCCTCGCCCACCGGCACGTGGGTGGCACGGTAGAGCAGGATGTCGGCAGCCATCAGCGAAGGATAGGCAAGCAGGCCGAGCGAGGCGTTCTCGCGATCCTTGCCGGCCTTGTCCTTGAACTGCGTCATACGGTTCATCCAGCCGATGCGCGCCACGCAATTGAAGATCCAGGCGAGTTCGGCGTGCTGCATGACCCGCGACTGGTTGAAGACGATGTGCTTCTTCGGGTCGATGCCCGAGGCCAGGAACGCAGCGGTGATCGACCGCGTCTGATCGGCCAGGTCTTCATAAACGAGTTGGGCTGTCAGCGAATGCAGGTCGACGACGCAATAGATGCAATCGGAGGTGTCCTGCAGGGCAACAAATTTCTTGATGGCGCCGAGATAGTTGCCGAGGTGCAGATTGCCGGTCGGCTGGACACCGGAAAAGACGAGTGGCTTGAAGGCGGTCATGATTGTCCTCATGGCTTGTGGAGGGCCGTATAAGCGTGATTCCGAAAAGTTGCAGACTTTTCGGAGCCAATCGCGCGGCTGGAAACCGCGCGCGGCGAAAGTCTTGCGACGGCGCGCTTATGGACGAAGACGGCGCTGCGATCAAGACGGCGCTGCGGGCGTGTCGGGCGCTCTACTCGTCCAGGTCGGTCTTTGCGACCGGTGGCGCCGACTTGCCCGATCCCCGCTTGACGTTGCGTCGGATCATGCCGAAATCGGCACCGCCTGTGGCGAAGGCGGTGATGAAATAAAGCAGCGCTCCGCCGGCAACCAGCGACAGCAGCGTCGTCGCCTTGACCGCCAGCGGCGAGCCCGGCCCTAGCCTGACGGCGAACCAGTGCTCGGCAAAATAGAGTGCCGCCCCCATTACGGCCGCCGACAGCACCAGCCGTGGAATGCGCTTCATCAGCGGCACGTCGCGCCCCCAATGGCCGCGCCGGATCAAGACGCCGAGCAGCATCACCGCGTTGACCCAGCCGGCGACGGCCGAGGCCACAGCGATGCCGGGCGCGCCCATCCGTGGAAACAGCGTCAGCGCCGTGGTAACGTTCACCGCCACCGAGATGGCGGCAAAGATCATCGGCGTGCGCGTGTCCTCGCGGGCGAAATAGCCTGGGGTGAACGCCTTGATCAGCACGAAAGCCGGCAGGCCGAGGCCGAAGATCGCCAGGATCGCCGCCACTGTCGGCGTCGAGCCGTTGGCGGCGAACGCGCCGCGCTCATAGACCAGCCGCACGATCGGCTCCGACATCACCCAGAGTGCCGCGGCTGCCGGCAGCGTCAGGAACAGCGTGAACTCGACCGAGCGGTTCTGCAGATTGGCCGCCTCGATTAGATTGCCCGACTTCAGCGCCCGCGACAGTTCGGGCAACAGCACGATCGCCACCGCAACACCGACCACGCCGAGCGGCAATTGGTAGATGCGGTCGGCATAGGCGAGCGAGGATACCGCGCTGTTCTGCGCCGAGGCGATCGCCGTGCCGATCAGCTGGTTGATCTGGGTGATGCCGCCGGTGATGGCCGCCGGCAGCGCCAGGATCAGCAGCCGCTTGACCGCGGGCGTCATTTTCGGCCGGCGGAAGCCGATCGAGATGCCGGCGTGGCGCACCGCCACCCAGACGATCGCCAGTTGCACCAGTCCGGCGGCAAGCACGCCCCAAGACAGCCCGTAGCCGACGGTGAGGGCATCCGAGCCCTTGTACCAGGCATACGCGAGCACGCCGATCAGGATGATGTTGAGGAACACCGGTGCCACCGCGGCGGCGAAATAGCGGCGCAACGAATTCAGCATGCCCGCCATCATCGCGCCCAGCGACATGCAGATCAGATAGGGAAACATGATCGTCGCCAGCGTCACCGTGGTGTCGAACTTCCCCGGCGTGCCGGCAAAACCCGGCGCCACCAGAAAGCGCACGATCAGCGGCATCGACAGTTCCATGATGATCGTCAGCGCCAGCAGCGCCGTGAACAGCACGCCGAACACTTCCTCGGAAAAGCGCTTGGCGCCTTCGGTTCCGTGGGTTTCGATCTCCTTGGCGAACAGCGGCACGAAGGCGGCGTTGAAGGCCCCCTCGGCAAACAGCCGGCGAAAGGTGTTGGGAAACTGGAAGGCGGCGTTGAAGGCATCGGCGACCGGTCCGGTACCGAGGGCGGCAGCCATCAGCATCTCGCGGCCGAAACCGAGCGCGCGGCTCATCAGCGTGCCGGAAGCGACCGTTGCGAATTTCTTGACGAGGCTCATGCTTTTGGGAACTGCCTGCGCAATTGGGACAAAGTGATGGTCGTTGTCACTCGGCCGCCGCCCTGGACTTGCCGCCGCGTTCGGGCACGATGCCTTCGAGCGTTGCCATCAGCCGATTGCGGATGGTGGCGATGCGGGCCGGGCTATCTATCTTCTGGCCAGTGAGATCGGTGACATAGAAAGTGTCGATGACCTTTTCGCCGAAGGTGGTGATGTGGGCCGATGCGATGTCGAGCGACAGGTCGGAAAGCGTTCCGGTGATCTCCGACAGCAGTCCCGGCCGGTCGAGGCCCTCGACCTCGATGACCGAAAAACGGTTCGACAGCGTGTTGCGGATTTCGGCGCGCGGCGGGATCTTGAACACCTTGGAGCCGCGCCGCGGCTTGGTGCGCTTCTCGATCATTTCCGGCAGCCAACTCTTGCCCGACAGCACGTCCTCGATCAGCCGGCCGACACGCTCGGCACGCCGGCGCTCGTCCTCGTCGCGATCGAATTCTCTGCTGATCAGGATCGTGTCGAGCGCGCGGCCATCCGACGTCGTGAAGATCTGCGCGTCGACAATGTTGCCGCCGGCTCCGGCGCAAGCCCCGGCGATGACCGAGAGCAGGCGGGGGTGGTCCTGCGCCAGCACGGTGATTTCGGTCACCGCCTCGAACTGGTGGGTCTTGACCATGGTGGCAAGCTTGTTGCCTGACACGTCGGCTTCGCGGATGAACTCGGCATGGCGCAACTGGTCTGCGAGATCGACGGTCAAAAGGTAATTCTCGTAGTGTTGGCCGACATAGCGCTTGCGGGCCTTGTCCGGCCAGTCGGCAAGCGCCTCGGCCAGGCGCTCGCGCGCCGCCGCCGTGCGCTGCGCGCGCGACACTTCCGAAAACCCGCCGGTCAGCAGCAATTCGGTCTCGTAGTAGAGCGTGCGCAGCAGCTGGCCCTTCCAGCCGTTCCAGACACCGGGTCCGACGCCCCTGATGTCGCAGACGGTGAGGATCAAAAGCAGCTTCAGCCGCTCGACCGACTGCACGATCGCGGCAAAATCCTCGATGGTCTTGCGGTCGTTGAGGTCGCGGGTCTGCGCCGTCATCGACATCACGAGGTGGTTCTCGACCAGCCAGGCCACGGTTTCGGTATCGGCAGGCGACAGCCCCATATGCGGGCAGATGCGACGGGCGATCCTGGCCCCCGCCTCGGAATGGTCCTCCGGCCTGCCCTTGGCAATGTCGTGCAGCAATACGGCGACATAGAGCGCCTCGCGGCTCTTCTTCAGGCCCGGCATCAGCGTGTGCGAGAGGGGGTGGACCTTTTCGCCGTCGCCGCGCTCGATCTCGGCCAGCACGCCGATGCAGCGGATCAGATGCTCGTCCACCGTGTAGTGGTGGTACATCGAGAACTGCATCATGGCGACGATCTTGCCGAAATCCGGGATCAGCCTGCCGAGCAGTCCGGCTTCGTTCATGCGACGCAGATTGAGTTCGGCATTGCGATCCGAGGTCAATATGTCGAGGAACAGCCGGTTGGCCTCCTCGTCGCGCCGCAGCGACTTGTTGATCAGGCCGAGCGAACGGGTCAGCAGCTTCAGCGCGTCGGGGTGGAATTCCAGACCGTGCTTGTCGGCGAACCAGAACAGCCTGAGCAGATTGACCGGATCGCGCTCGAACACCAGGTCGTCGGCGATGTTGATGCGGTGGTTGTCGACAATGAAATCGGAGGTGCCGGCCAGCTTGCGCTTGCGCCTGGAGAAAGTCAGGAAGATGCGGTTGAAGCCAGGAACGTGCTTGGCTTGCTCCTCCTCGAGCGCAGCGCAGAAGATGCGGGTCAGGTCGCCAACGTCCTTGGCAACGAGGAAGTAGTGCTTCATGAAGCGCTCGACCGCCGACAGGCCGGGGTGCGTGGTGTAGCCGAGCCGTTCGGCGATCTCGCGCTGGATGTCGAAATGCAAGCGCTCTTCGGCCTTGCCGGTGAGGAAATGCATGTGGCAGCGTACCGCCCACAGGAAATCCTCGGCCTTCTGGAACTCGCGGTATTCGCCCTCGGTGAAGACGCCCTTGTCGACCAGTTCCTCGCCGGTGCGCACTCGATAGAAATATTTGCCGATCCAGAACAGCGTCTGCAGGTCGCGCAGGCCGCCCTTGCCGTCCTTGACGTTGGGCTCGACCAGATAGCGGCTTTCGCCGGCCTTGGCATGGCGGTCATCGCGTTCGGCAAGCTTGGCCTGAACATATTCGGGGCCGGTCGTGCGCACCACCTCATGGTCGAACCGCAGCATCAGTTCATCATAGAGCTTTTCCTCGCCCCACAGGAAACGTGCTTCGAGGATCGAGGTGCGAATGGTGACATCGGTGCGCGACAGGCGCAGGCATTCGTCGATGTTACGGGTGGCGTGGCCGACCTTCAGCCCCAGGTCCCACAGCATGTAGAGCATGTATTCGACTGTCTGTTCGCCCCACGGCGTCTGCTTGTAAGGCAGCAGGAACAGAAGGTCGATGTCGGACCCTGGCGCCAGCGTTCCACGGCCGTAGCCGCCGACAGCGACGACGGCCATGCGCTCCGCCGAAGACGGATTCTTGACCCGGTAGACGTGGGTGACGGCGAAATCGTAAAGCGCCCGGATGATCTCGTCCATGAGGTGCGACAGCCGCGCCGCGCAGGCGCTGCCGCCGCCATCGTCCATCAGCATGCGTTCGGCAATGGCGCGCCCTTCCGCCAGTCGTCCCTTGAGCAGTTGGAGCACGCCATTGCGCGCGACCTGCCCGGAGCCGTCGCCCGCCGTGGCCGCGGTCAGCGCGGTCATCTCGCGGCGCAAGGCTTCGCCGTCGATCAATTCGTCGAGCTTCAGGGAGATTCTTGCCATATACCCAGCCGGCCTTGCCGTTTCGGCGGCGTCTATAGCGCGTTTTCGCGACGCTGGGTATGGGGCGTTGAAAGCCGGTTCAAGACCCGGCTGATCTCTGGCTCGGATAAGTAAATGGAATGACCATTCTCCGCTTCAGTCGACAGAAATCGGCAATGCGCTTGCCTATTCGCCGAGCCTCGGCTTTTACCGTCGCTTTGGCTGTCTTTCTGCGTCTCCCGGTCCCGACGGCGCACTGGATATCGCGCTTTTCCCTGAGCAGGCTTGGCAATTGGAGCGCCCTGTCGCCAAGGAACTGATCTTGTGCGCAGAGCGCAGGAACAAGCTGATAGATCGTCTCGCCTCGCAAAACCGAAAACTCGGGGTTGAAGACAAGGTCGTCGACAGCGATGCCGATCTCCTCTGTGGCCTTGATCAGGTCGAGCGCGGTTTGCCTGGAGATGATGTAGCCGGCGGTTCCTATATGTCCGGCGTCGAGTTTGGATGTGGAAAAGCCGTGACCGATGGCAATGCGCTTGCGTCGGATCACGGTCTTGCAAAAATAGCTTTCGAGCTTGACGACTTCGGCATCGGCTGGAATCCAGTCGCTGTCGCGAAGCAATGCGCCGGCTTTCGCGGCAAAGACGATGTCGTCCTCGAAGATTGCCCCGTAGCGAGCGTCGCCATGCGCGATGGCGGCCCAGCAGGCCCGGTGACTGAGCAGGCAGGCGATCTCGCCGTCAGTCAATGGCAGCCTGTTCCGATATCCGACATTTTGCGGCAGCTGGTCCAGGTCCGGCCGATCCCGTGCGTCGATGGCCTGAACGCGTTCGAATGGGACGTCGATGCGGGCAAACTCCGCCGTCACACGGGCAAGGCGATCGGGAGACCGATCGAGATTGATGACCAGACGCTTCATTGCCAAAGAAAATCTCACCCCGGGACGCTCGCTCTCTAGCAGGCGTGGTGTTGCCGCGTGAGACTTTTTTTGGGGTGGATGGACGCGCGGTGGACCGGAGAAGAAAAGTCGAAACAGCCCTTGACCTTCCAGTTACTGGAAGCCCTATCTCCACGTCACACACCGATCCATCGAGGCATTTTCGAATGACGCATTCCGATCACGATCATCACGCGCATGGTAGCTGCTGCTCGACAAAAGGCGCCGTGCCCACCACGAAGAGCGTCGTCCGCGACCCGGTCTGCGGCATGACTGTCGATCCGGTCGCCGGCAAGCCGACGACCGAGCATAATGGCCATCCCTATCATTTCTGCAGCCAGGGCTGCCGCGCGAAATTCGTCGCCGAGCCGGAAAAATTCCTAACGGCCACCGATCCGGTCTGCGGTATGAGCGTCGACCGCGCGACAGCCAGGCACTTTGCCCGCCACGAAGGCCAGGGCTTTCACTTCTGCTCGGCCGCCTGCCAGGCGAAATTCGAGGCGGAGCCGCAAAAATATCTCGGCGACAGGCCGGCACCGCAGCCGATGCCCAAAGGCACGCAATACACCTGCCCGATGCATCCCGAAATCATCCGCGACAAGCCAGGATCCTGCCCGATCTGTGGCATGGCGCTGGAGCCGATGGGCGTACCAACGGGCGATGAAGGGCCAAATCCCGAGCTGGTCGATTTCACCAGGCGGTTCTGGGTGAGCGTTGCCTTGTCGGTCCCCCTTCTGATCATCGCCATGGCACCCATGATCGGCCTGACGTTTGAAGGTCTGGTCGAGGACCGGGCAAAAGTCTGGATCGAACTGGTCCTGGCAAGTCCGGTGGTGCTTTGGGCCGCCTTCCCCTTCTTCCACCGCGGCTGGGACTCGCTGGTCAACCGCAGCCCCAACATGTGGACGCTGATCTCGCTCGGCGTTGGTGCTGCCTATCTCTACAGCGTCGTCGCCACACTGTTTCCGGATATCTTTCCGCATCAGTTCCGCGGCCATGGCGGTGCGGTGCCGGTCTATTTCGAGGCTGCTGCCGTCATCGTTGCACTGGTCTTCCTTGGCCAGGTGCTGGAGCTGCGCGCCCGTGAAAAGACCGGCTCGGCAATCCGCGCCTTGCTTGATCTCGCGCCGAAGACCGCGCGGCTGATCGCCGCCGATGGGTCCGAAGGGGATGTGCCGCTCGACGCCGTCAAGGCCGGCGATCGCCTGCGCATACGCCCCGGTGACGCCGTGCCGGTCGATGGCACGGTGCTGGAAGGGCGATCCTCGATCGACGAATCGATGATCACGGGCGAGCCGTTGCCGGTCGAGAAGGTCGAGGGCGATGCGCTGACCGGCGGCACGCTCAACAAGAATGGTGCGCTGATCATGCGCGCTGAGAAGGTCGGCGCCGAGACGACGCTGGCGCGCATCGTCGATCTCGTCGCCAAGGCGCAGCGCTCGCGCGCCCCGATTCAAGGGTTGGCCGATCGCGTTTCTTTCTACTTTGTCCCGGCCGTCGTCCTTGTCGCGATTGTCGCTTTCATCGCCTGGGCCGTGTTTGGACCCGAGCCCAGCCTGATCTTTGCCATCGTCTCGGCGGTGTCGGTGCTGATCATCGCTTGCCCCTGTGCGCTCGGCCTCGCCACGCCGATGTCGATCATGACCGCCACCGGGCGCGGAGCGCATGCCGGTGTGCTGATCAAGGAGGCCGCAGCACTCGAACGCTTCGCTTCCGTCGACACGCTGATCGTCGACAAGACGGGGACGCTGACCGAAGGCCGGCCGAAGCTGACCGATGTCGTTGCGGCAAACGGTTTTTCCGAGGAGGAATTGCTGGCGCTTGCCGCCGGTCTGGAGAAGGGGTCGGAGCATCCTCTGGCTGAAGCCATCGTCGACGGCGCTGCTACGCGCGGCGTGACCGTTGCCGAGGCCAGCGCCTTCGAGGCGGTCACCGGCAAGGGCGTGTCCGGTTCGGTCTCGGGAAAGACGGTCGCGCTCGGCAATGCCGCGATGATGGCGGACCTTGGCGTCGACACCGCATCCATCTCGGCCAAGGCCGAGGCGCTGCAGCTCGAAGGCAAGACGGCGATGTTCGTCGCTGTCGACAAGAAACTGGCCGGCATCGTCGCCGTCGCCGACCCTATCAAGGCAACGACGGCCGAGGCGATCAAGGCGCTGCATGAAAGCGGCCTGCGCATCATCATGGCAACCGGCGACAATGAACGCACGGCCAACGCGATCGCCAGAAGCCTCGGCATCGACGAGGTCCGCGCCGGCCTGCTGCCGGAACAGAAGGCAGCCCTTGTCGAGGAACTGCGCGCAAAAGGCGCCGGCGTTGCCATGGCCGGCGACGGCGTCAACGACGCACCGGCCCTTGCCGCCGCCGATGTCGGCATCGCCATGGGCACCGGCGCCGATGTCGCTGTCGAAAGCGCCGGTATCACTCTGGTCAAGGGCGACCTCAACGGTATCGTGCGCGCCCGCACGCTGGCCCAGGCGACCATCCGCAACATCCGCCAGAACCTGTTCTTTGCCTTCCTCTACAATGTGCTTGGCGTGCCGGTCGCCGCCGGCGTGCTCTATCCGCTCACCGGCACGCTTCTGTCGCCGATGCTGGCGGCGGCGGCGATGAGCCTGTCTTCGGTGTCGGTGATCGCAAACGCGTTGCGGCTGAGAACATTGAAACTCTGATCCAAGCCCCCAAATACGAAACCCATCCAACAGGAGACCATGAATGACCTTCGCCAAAAAACTCGTGCTGCTGCTGATGGCGGCCGGAATGCTGGTTGCCGTCTTCCTCGAAAGCGTTCCGGCGCAAAGCGAAGAGATGAAACACGACATGGGCGCCATGGCGGCGGATGCGACCAGCCCTTCGACGGAAGGCTACAAGGCGGCGATGGACAAGATGCATGCCGACATGATGGCGTCCGACTATACCGGCAATGCCGACGTCGATTTCGTCAGAGGCATGATCCCGCACCATCAGGGTGCGATCGACATGGCCAAGGTCGAACTCGCCAATGGCAAGGATCCGGAAATCCGCAAGCTGGCCGAAGGCGTCATCGCCGCGCAGGAAGCCGAGATCAAGCAGATGCAGGCCTGGCTCGCCGCCCATCCGGTGAAGTAAGTCTTCAGCCATCGCCAGCGCGGCGAGAGCGCCTCTGGATTTCTCGTCCAGCCTGTGATGCGATCGGCCCAAATGGAGCCCGCCATGCCGTCGACCATCAGAACCACCAAACTGCCCTCAGGCGAAGCCGTTCAGGTGCTTGGCCAGGGCACATGGAAGATGGGCGAGGATATCAGTCGCCGCGCCGATGAGGTGAATGCTCTGAAGCTCGGCCTCGACCTCGGCATCACGCTGATCGACACCGCCGAAATGTATGCCAGCGGCGGTGCCGAGGAGGTGGTGGCCGACGCTATCGCCGGGCGCCGAGACGAGACCTTCCTGGTCTCGAAAGTTCTACCGTCGAACGCTTCACGCGCGGGCGTGCAGCGCGCCTGCGAAAACAGCCTGAAACGCCTGCGCACCGACCGCATCGACCTCTATCTCTTGCATTGGCCTGGCAGCGTGCCTCTGACCGAAACGGTCGCGGCTTTCGAGACCTTGAAAAAGGCCGGCAAGATCCGCCACTGGGGCGTCAGCAATTTCGACACCGACGAGATGGAAGAGCTGATTGGCGTGCCCGATGGCGGCAATGTCCAGACCAACCAGGTGCTTTACAATCTGGTCCGGCGCGGCCTCGAATTCGACCTGGCGCCCTGGAGCCGGCAGCGCAACATTCCGCTGATGGCCTATTCGCCGGTTGAGCAGGGCGCGTTGGCGCGCAATGCCAGGCTCGACGCGGTCGCCGCTCGCCACGATGCGACATCCGCGCAGATTGCCTTGGCCTGGGTGGTGCATCAGGAGGGCGTCATCGCCATCCCGAAAGCCAGCAGCCAGGAGCATGTCCGCCAGAACGTCGCGGCGCTCGACATCAAGCTTACGCCGCAGGACATCGCCGATCTCGACCGCGCCTTCCCGCCACCAGCGCGCAAGCGCGGGTTGGAGATGATCTGACTATATCCCCGCCAGCCCCTTCAGCCGGTAGAGCGCTTCCAGCGCCTCGCGCGGCGTCATCTCGTCGGGATTGATCTCGCCGAGCGCCATACCCAGCGCATCGCTTTTGGGCGGCCTCAGTGCTTCCCGCTTCACCGCCACCGAAAACAGCGGCAAATCGTCCACCAGCCGGTTCGTCTTGCCCGAAACCTCACCTTCCTCAAGCTGGTGCAGCACTTCCTTGGCCCGGTCGACCACCGCTTCCGGCAGGCCGGCCAGCCGCGCCACCTGCACGCCGTAGGAGCGGTCGGCGGCCCCCTTGCCGACCTCGTGCAGGAAGACGACGTCGTTTTCCCATTCCTTGACCCGCATGGTCACGTTGGAGAGCCGCGCCAGCTTGCCGGCCAGCGAGGTCATTTCGTGAAAGTGAGTAGCGAAGATCGCCCGGCAGCGGTTCTTCTCATGCAGATATTCCACGGCCGCCCACGCGATCGACAGGCCATCGAAAGTGGCGGTGCCGCGGCCGATCTCGTCGAGGATCACCAGCGCGCGTTCACCAGCCTGGTTGAGGATCGCCGCCGTCTCGACCATCTCGACCATAAAGGTCGAGCGGCCGCGCGCCAGATCGTCCGAGGCGCCGACCCGCGAGAACAGCCGGTCGACGACGCCGATATGGGCGGATGTCGCCGGCACGAAGGAGCCGGTCTGGGCCAGGATGGCGATCAGTGCGTTCTGCCGCAGGAACGTCGATTTACCGCCCATGTTGGGGCCGGTCAAAAGCCAGATCGCGCCATTCCTGGCGCTGCCCTCCGGCGACAGGTCGCAATCATTGGCAACGAACGGGCCTTCGCCCGAACGGCGCAAGGCCTGTTCGACCACCGGATGCCGCCCGCCCGCAATCTCGAAGGCAAGGCTGGAATCCACCACCGGCCGGCACCAGGCTTCGCTTTCCGATAAAAGCGCGAGCGCCGCCGAGACGTCGAGCACGGCCAGCGCATCCGCGCCGGCGCGGATATTCTCCGCTTCACCGACCGCTTCCATCGTCAGCGCGTCGAAGGCGGCAAGCTCGATGCTGAGCGCCCGGTCGGCGGCATTGGCGATCTTGGTCTCGAGTTCGGCGAGCTCGGTCGTGGTGAAGCGCATGGCGTTGGCCATGGTCTGGCGGTGGATGAAGCGCGCCTTGGCGCCATCGCTGCCGGTCATCACCGCATGATGGTTGGCGGTCACCTCGATATAGTAGCCAAGCACATTG
>NZ_RZOL01000540.1:0-3325 GCF_004022985.1 Mesorhizobium sp. M7A.F.Ca.ET.027.02.1.1
CCCTTCTACCTGCTCGCCGATCCGGCGCTGATCGCCTCCCGGGCGCGCCTGCTCGGCATTTCGCTGCCGGTCGTCGAAACGACATCAGCGCAAGCGGCGCAGGTCTTTGCCCGCGCCTTGCCGATCGTTCCACTGACTGCCCGCTGCATCGACAGTCCCGGCCGGCCGGATCCGGCCAATGCGGCTGCCACCATCGAGGCCATCGACCGCGCCGTCGCCGATTGCCTTGCCGGCGAAGCCTCGGCCGTGGTCACCTGCCCCATCGCCAAGAAGCCGCTCTACGACGCCGGCTTTCGCTTCCCCGACCACACCGAGTATCTGGCGCATCTGGCGGCCCGGCACAGCGGCGTCGAGGCGATGCCGGTGATGATGCTGGCAGGACCCGACCTGCGCACCGTTCCCGTCACCATCCACATCGCGCTGGCCGAGGTGCCGAAGGCACTGACCACCGAGCTGATCGTCGCCACCGCGCGCATCACCGCCGCCGACCTCACCGGCCGCTTCGGCATCGCCAAGCCACGGCTGGCGATTGCCGGGCTCAACCCGCATGCCGGCGAAGGCGGCGCCATGGGCCTCGAGGACGAGCGGATCGTGCGCCCGGCGGTCGACATCCTGCGTGCCGATGGCATCGACGCTTTCGGCCCTTTGCCGGCCGACACGTTGTTCCATGTCCGGGCGCGGGCGGGCTACGACGCGGCCCTTTGCATGTATCATGACCAGGCGCTGATCCCGGCCAAGGCGCTGGCTTTCGACGAGGCGGTCAATGTCACGCTCGGCCTGCCCTTCATCCGCACCTCGCCCGACCACGGCACGGCCTTCGACATCGCCGGCAAGGGTGTGGCGCGGCCCGACAGCCTGATAGCGGCGCTGAAGCTTGCCCGGCGGCTGGCCGACACGAACACGAAGGCGGTTGCGGTATGAGATCTCGGGCATGAGCATCGACGGGCTGCCGCCGCTGCGCGAGGTGATCGAGCGTCATGGGCTGCAGGCAAAGAAGGCGCTCGGCCAGAATTTCCTGCTCGACCTCAACCTCACCGGCAAGATCGCGCGCACCGCCGGCGACTTGTCCGATGCAACCGTGATCGAGGTCGGTCCCGGTCCCGGCGGGCTGACCCGCGCCCTGCTTTCCAACGGCGCGCGTCACGTCATCGCCATCGAGCGTGACGAACGTTGCCTGGCTGCTCTTGCCGAAGTGTCCGACCACTATCCCGGCCGGCTGGAGGTTGTTTCCGGCGATGCGCTGAAGACGGATTTCACAGGCCTTGCCAGTCGAGCGACCGGCAATGGCGGCCCGGTCAAGATCGTGGCCAACCTGCCCTACAATATCGGCACGGAGCTGCTGGTGCGCTGGTTGACGGTCAGCGACTGGCCGCCTTTCTACACCTCGATGACTTTGATGTTCCAGCGCGAGGTGGCCGAGCGCATCGTCGCGCCTGCCGGCAGCGACAGCTATGGCCGGCTGGGGGTTCTTGCCGGCTGGCGGACGGAGGCGAGGATCGCCTTCGACGTACCGCCACAGGCATTCACGCCGCCGCCAAAGGTCACCTCCTCGGTGGTGCATCTGGTGCCGCGCCCGACGCCCCTGCCCGCCGAGGTGAAGAAACTCGGCCGCGTCACAGAAGCCGCTTTCGGCCAACGTCGCAAGATGCTGCGGCAGAGCGTGAAAAGCCTCGGCGGCGAGGCCCTGCTCGAACGCGCCGGCATCGATCCGACACGCCGCGCCGAGACGCTCAGCGTCGAGGAATTCGTGCGGCTGACCAATGCGGTGTAGCTCTCTTCTCCCCGTTTACGGGGAGAAGATGCCGGCAGGCAGATGAGGGGGCAGCACGAACCTTGAAATGCCAGCACCGCCCCTCATCCGGCCCTTCGGGCCACCTTCTCCCCGTGAACGGGGCGAAGGAAGAGGTCTCAGCCCGTCTTCTCGTCCAACAGTCCAGAGACGAAATCGAACAGGCCTGGCCGGCGGTCGCGTCTTAGCCGCTCGGCGACGACGATGCCGCGCACTTCGGCGAAGGCGCGGTCAAGGTCATCATTGACGATGACGAAATCATATTCCTTCCAGTGCTCGATCTCGTTGCGGGCATTTTTCAGCCGCGTCTCGATCACCGCCTCCTGGTCTTCAGCGCGACGTTTCAGCCGCGCCTTCAACTCCTTCATCGATGGCGGCAGGATGAAGATCGAGACAATGTCGGCGCGCATCTTCTCCTTGAGCTGCTGGGCGCCTTGCCAGTCGATGTCGAACAGCATGTCGCGCCCCTCGGACAGCGCCAGTTCGGCCGGTTCGCGCGGCGTCGCATAGCAATTGCCATGCACCTCGGCCCACTCCAGCAGCGCGTCGGAATCACGAAGCCGCTCGAATTCGCGCATCGTCCGAAAATGATAGTGGACGCCTTCGATCTCGCTTCCACGGCGCGGCCTGGTGGTGACCGAGACCGACAGTTCGAGGCTGGAATCGCTTTCCAGAAGATTGCGCGCGATCGTCGACTTGCCGGCGCCGGACGGCGACGACAGGACGAGCATCAGGCCCCGGCGGCGTATGCGGGACCCCAAATCCTTGGCAACCATCGGCTACTCCAGATTCTGGATCTGTTCACGAAACTGGTCGACCACCGCCTTCAGGTCCAGGCCGATCGCGGTGATGGCTGCGGCATTCGATTTGGAACACAGCGTATTCGATTCGCGGTTAAATTCCTGTGCCAGAAAATCGAGCTTGCGACCGACCGCGCCGCCGCCCACCAGCAGTGCCCGGCCGGATGCGACATGCGTTTTCAGCCGGTCGATCTCTTCGCGAATATCGGCCTTGGTGGCCAGGAACGCCGCCTCCATATGCAGTCGGGTGGCATCCAGATTGGCGGAAGCGTCCATCAGCAGCCTGACCTGCTCGGCGATGCGTTCGCGGATCACCGCGGTCTCGCGGGATGGATCCACTTCTGCCCGCAGCGTCAGCGCTTCGATCGTGTCGATATGACCCGACAACAGCAAAGCCAGCGCGGCTCCTTCGCCCTGCCGTGCCTGTTCGAGCCCGTTCAAGGCCACTTCGAGCGCGGCCATGATCGCGGCATCGAGCGCGGCCCTCGCCTCCTCGGTTTCGACGGTTTCAGGAATGTCGAGCACGCCGCGCAGCGAAAGCAATCCATCCGACGTCGCCGCAGCAACGCCGAATTGCTCCTGCAGCCGTTTGGCGAGCCCAGCAAGGTCCTTCAGGAAGGCTTCGTTGACGACCGGCTGCGCCTGCGCGCCAACGGCACGGCCGATGGTCAGCGTCGCCTGGAAATTGCCGCGGGCAAAACGTTTCTGAAGTATTTGCCGGACAGCAGGTTCCAAC
>NZ_RZOL01000541.1:0-3311 GCF_004022985.1 Mesorhizobium sp. M7A.F.Ca.ET.027.02.1.1
GTCGCGGCGAGGCCGGCAAGATACTGGCGCCGTGTCAGCGCCGCCATTTTGGGCCGGCCCGCCACATTGCTTCTACCATGTGTATTTCACCGAACCGTTGATCCTGCGGCCTTCGCCGTAGAAGCAGCCGAAGCCCGAGGAGAAACAGGAGGCGACATAGCGTTTGTCGAACAGATTACTGGCATTGAGGCTGAGCGTGGCGTTCTGCCAGGCGTAATGCACCGCCGCGTCGGCGAGCACGACCGACGGAACCTTGAAGCTGTTGGCGTCGTCGCCATAGGTCGAGCCGACATAGCGGACGCCGGCACCCAGGCCGAGACCTTCGAGCTTGCCGCTCATGAAGGTGTAATTGGCCCAAAGCGATGCGGAATGGGCCGGCACGCCGAAGGGCATGTTGCCCTCGTTGCTGACCCAGACGCCGTTGACGTCTTCGACAGCGGTCGCCTTGGTGATCCTGGTGTCGAGGTAGGTGTAGGCCGCTCTCAGATCGAGGCCCGCATCCAGGCTCGCCACGGCTTCCAGTTCCACGCCGCGCGAACGGATCTCACCGGTCTGGAACAGATCGTTGGGTGAGCCCTCATTACCGGAACGCACGACATTCTGCCGGGTCAGGTCGAAAACCGATGCCGTAATGAAGGAGTTCCAGCCGGTCGGCTGGTATTTCAGCCCGATCTCGTACTGCCTGCCGGTCTCGGGCACGAACAGATTGCCGTCGCTGTCGGCGCCGGCCACGGGCTGGAACGATTCGGAGTAGCTGACATAGGGCGCAAGCCCGTTGTCGGCGAGATAGACGAGCCCCGCCCGGCTGGTGAAGGCGTTGTCCTTCTGCTCGGGAATGTAGCCGCCGGCCAGATTGTCGTAGACCTTGGCGTCCGACCAATCCTGGCGGCCGCCAAGGGTCAGCCGCCAGTTGCCGAGCTTTACCTGGTCCTGCGCATAGAGACCGACCTGCTGCTGGGTGGTGTCGGTATCGGTGTAGGGCGTCAGATCGGTGATCGGGTACCCGTAAATCGGATCGAAGACGTTGAAACCGTCCTCGACGGTCCCTTCCGAGGCATAGTCGCGGTAAGTATAGCGTTTGTAGTCGAGGCCGACGAGCAGCGTGTGGGCGAGCGGCCCGGTGTCGAAATCGGCTTGTGCCTGGTTGTCGATGGTGACGCCGCTGAGTTTGGTGCCGCCGGCATCTGCATAACGGTAGTAGTCGCCGCTTGAAGGTTCCAGGCCGTTCGAGTCCGTCAGCCCGCCACCAAAGACGCCCTCCTCGGTGTGGGTGAGGTGGACGTAGCGGGCATGCTGCCGAACCTGCCAGGTTTCGTTGAAACGGTGGTCGAATTCGTAGCCGATCGAAGCCTGGTCGTTGTTGTAGGAGTCGAAGCCGGGTTCGCCGACGAACATGCTGTTCGGCAGGTACTTGCCGTCCTTGCCCGGTATGACCGTGCCGTAGGCAGGCAGATACTGCATCGCCCAGCCCGAGCGATCGCGCTGATAGTTGGCGAGGATGGTCAGGCTGGTGTCGGCATCGGGCTGCCAGGTGATCGCCGGCGCGATGAAGATGCGGTCGTCCTTGACGAAATCGGTCTGCGTGTCGCCCATGTGAGCGGCACCGGTGAGACGAAACAGCAGCGACTTGTCGGCGTTCACCGCGCCGCTGAAATCGAACTTGCCTTCATACCGGTTGAAGCTGCCACCACCGAATTCGACCTCGCGCAGGTTTTCCTCGGTTGGCCGCTTGCTGACATAGTTGATGATGCCGCCGGGGCTTGCCTGGCCATAAAGTACCGACGCCGGTCCGCGCAGCACCTCGTAGCGTTCCGCGCCATAGGAATCGAGTGCGGTGAACAGGGTGAAATTGCTCTCCTTGAGCTGCAGCCCGTCCCTGTAGAAGACGCCGCTGGCGTTCGAAATGCCGCGCAACTGCAGGCCGAGGCCGCGATTGTCGGTGCCGTAGAGATTGCCGGTGGCGCCGGGTGTGTAGCGCAACGCGCTGTTCAGGCTGTCGACGGCCTGCGCTTCCATCTGGTCCCTGGTGATGACCGATATCGATTGCGGCGTCTCGATCAGCGGCGTGTCGGTCTTGGTGCCGGTGGAGCCCTTTGTGGCAACGTAGCCCTTGACCGGCCCGAAAGCGCTTTCGACACGTTCCTGGACTTTGATCGGGTCTAGGGTGGTGGTGACCGTCTCCTGGGCCAGTGCATGGCCGCAGCCAAGCAGGGCCGGCAGCGACACCGTTGCGATCAGCAGGCGCTTGCGCGCTATCCGGTTCCGCCAAATCGGTCCATGTCCTGAAATCATCTGGTGCGCCCCCTGTTTCCAAATTTCGTGCCGATATTGCCGGTCGCGCCGATTTGTTGATCGTTGCAGTCATCTTCAATGTTGACTAGTAAGGTCATGTTTCATAGTCAACCGGGCACGACCCGTCGAAATGCCGGAATCTGGAAATGCGGGCGGCCGCACTGGAGAAAAGCCATTAGCATGGCTGGAATTGATGCCCAGACTGCCTTCCATATCGACGCAGTGCGCTTTGCCGTCGGCGAGCGGACGCTGCTCGGTCCGGTCTCGCTCGAACTGGAGCGCTCGCGCGTCTATGGGCTGATCGGCCACAATGGTTCGGGCAAGTCGACGCTTATCAAGCTCATGGCGCGCCAGCAGCCGGCGAGTTCAGGCGCCATCACTTTCGCCAGACGTCCGTTGCCGCAATGGGGCGCCCGCGAATTTGCCCGCGCGCTTGCCTATCTGCCGCAGACGACGCCTGCGGCGACCGGCCTGACCGTGCGCGAACTGGCGACGCTCGGGCGCTATCCCTGGCATGGCGCGCTTGGCCGTTTCCGCGCCGAGGACAGGCAGCATGTCGAGGAGGCGCTGGCCCTGACCGATATGGACGGTTTTGCCGACCGGCTGGTGGACGAATTGTCGGGCGGCGAGCGCCAACGCGCCTGGCTCGCCATGCTGGTGGCGCAGAACGCCGGCGTCATGCTGCTCGACGAGCCGATTTCGGCACTCGACATCGCCCATCAGGTCGAGGTGCTCGGGCTGGTCAAGGAGCTCAGCCGCAAACGCGACCTATGTGTCGTCGTCGTGCTGCACGATCCCAACATGGCGGCGCGCTACTGCGACGAACTGATCGCGCTCAAGGACGGCAAGCTGCTGACGCGCGGCACGCCAGGCGAAATCATGCGCAGCGATGTGCTGAAAGGCATTTTCGGTGTGGAGATGGGCGTGTTCGCGCACCCCGTCACCGGCCAGCCTGTCGGCTATGTGCAGTGACAATATCTGATGCGGCGGCGGGAAATAGAAGGCGGCAGGCCGCTGTG
>NZ_RZOL01000542.1:0-3284 GCF_004022985.1 Mesorhizobium sp. M7A.F.Ca.ET.027.02.1.1
GCGTGCGGATCGGCGAGGCATAGCCGGCATTGTTGATGTAATCGGCGAATTTCTCGATCGTCTCCCAGTCCGAGCACTGATAGTTGGTGCCCGGCCACGGATTGAACGGGATCAAATTGATCTTGGCCGGAATGCCCTTGAGCAGCTTGATCAGGCCCTTGGCGTCCTCGATGGAATCGTTGACGTCCTTCAGCATCACATATTCGAAGGTGATGCGCCTGGCGTTCGACAGGCCGGGATAGGCGCGGCAGGCGGCGATCAGCTCCTTCAGCGGATACTTCTTGTTGATCGGCACAAGCAGGTCGCGCAGATCGTCATTGGTGGCATGCAGCGAGATCGCCAGCATGACGCCGATCTCCTCGCCGGTGCGGAAGATTTCCGGCACGACGCCGGAGGTCGATAGCGTGATGCGGCGCTTCGACAAGGAAAGGCCGTCACCGTCGGAAGCGATCAGCAGCGCCTTCTTGACCGCTTCGAAATTGTAAAGCGGTTCGCCCATTCCCATCATGACGATGTTGGACACTTTGCGGCCCTCGGCCGGCACGATGGCGCCGTCGGGCGTGTCGCGGTCGGGAAAATCGCCGAGCCGGTCGCGGGCGGTTAGCAGCTGGGCGAGGATCTCCTCAGCCGTCAGATTGCGCACCAGCTTCTGCGTGCCGGTGTGGCAAAACGAGCAGGTCAGCGTGCAGCCCACCTGCGAGGAGATGCACAGCGTGCCGCGACCCTCTTCGGGGATGTAGACCGTCTCGATCTCGACCGGCCGGCCGGCGCCGCGCGGCGGAAAGCGGAACAGCCATTTGCGCGTGCCGTCGGCGGAAATCTGCTCCTCGACGATCTCGGGCCTGGCGACGGTGAAGTGCTTGTCCAGTTCGGCGCGCAGATCCTTGGAAATGTTGAACATGCCGGCGAAATCGGAGACGCCGCGCACATACATCCAGTGCCACAGCTGCTGGGCGCGCATTTTCGCCTGGCGCTCGGGCACAGTGCCTGATGCAACCAGAGCCTCGGCGAGCTCGACGCGCGTCAGGCCGATCAGCGACTGCTTTTCGGGCTGTGCCGCGCGGGCGCGCAACGCGTCGCGGGCGCCGTCGGTGGTGAGATCGAATGAAAGGGTCATGGTTGCACTGATATAAGCGGTTTGCGGCCGATTTCACGCATCGTGCCGGAAAGGAAGCGCGGCGCATAGCACAGGTTGAGGGCAGAGTCATGGGTTGTGCCGGTTTAACCTCTGGCCTGCACGTGTTAGGGCTCGATACTCCCCGCTCGAGGACAGACATGGCCGGCACATCGCGAAGATATCCCATGCTGCGGCGTTCGCGCGCGATGTGGGGCTCACGGCGGGTGTGGCAGCCGCGCCTGGTGTTCTGGGCCGGGGCGCTTGGCATCGGTGTGATCAGCGTGCTGTTCGCGGTGCTGGCGGACAGGGCGCAGGAACTGTTTCACCTGATGACAGGAGACGCAGGCGGCTGGCGTTTCTATCTGCCGCTTGCCGTTACGCCGTTGGGTTTCGTGCTGTGCGCCTGGCTTGCCCACACCTTCTTTCCCGGCTCGCAAGGCAGCGGCATTCCGCAGGCGATCGCCGCCCGCCATCTTCGCGACGACGAGGACCGAAGTCATATCCTGTCCCTCAAGCTGGTGGTCGGCAAAATCATGCTCACCATCGTCGGCCTGTTCTGCGGCGCCTCGATCGGCCGCGAGGGTCCGACCGTGCAGGTCGGCGCATCGCTGATGCTGCAGGCCGCACGCTGGGGCGGCATGGTGCAGGCGCGCGGGCTGATCCTGGCCGGGTCGGCCGCCGGGATCGCCGCCGCCTTCAACACGCCGCTGGCCGGCATCGTCTTCGCCATCGAGGAAATGGGCCGCACCTATGAGGCACGCACCAATGGGCTGGTGCTGACGGCGGTGATCCTGGCCGGCCTCGCCTCGCTCGGCCTGCTCGGCAACTACACCTATTTCGGCGTCGCCAAAGACACCATCTCGTTTGCCGCCGAGTGGCCGCTGGTGATCGCCTGCGGCGTCATCGGCGGCGGGCTCGGCGCGCTGTTTTCGCTGCTGGCGTTGAATGTGACACGCCGGATCCGGCGCTGGAACACTGGGCAGCCTTTGCAGCGCGCTTTGCTGGTCGCGGCCGTCTGCGGGCTGCTGGTTGCAGTGATCGGCATCGCCTCGGGCGGGCTGACCTTCGGCACCGGTTACGTGCAGGCACGGGGCGCCGTCGAAGGCACGCCGCTGCCATGGTTCTTCTTTGCCGAAAAGTTCCTGGCGGGACTGCTGTCGATGATCTCGGGCATTCCGGGCGGCATCTTCGCGCCCTCGCTGGCGGTCGGCGCCGGCATCGGCAGTTCGCTCGGCCTCCTCTTCGGCGCCAGCACGGGGGCTGCGGCACTGCTCGGCATGGCCGGCTATTTCGCCGGGGTGGTGCAGGCGCCGATGACCGCCTTCGTCATCATCCTGGAGATGACCGGCAATCACGACAATGTCATCGCGCTGATGCTGGCCTCGATGCTGGGCTACGGTACGGCGCGGATGATCTCGCACGAGCCGCTCTACCACGCGCTGTCGCGTGTTTTCATCGCCGAGGCGATCCGGCGGCGGCGGGCGGAGGCCGGGCCGGGATCGGCGCAAGGCTGAAAGCAAAAAGGCCGGGGTTTGCGGCCCGGCCTTTCATTCAAAGCGAAGTGCGTGCCTGCACTCCTTGCCTATTTGCACTGGGCAATCGACGTCAGCGCCGCCGAAATACCTTTCAGCGAGAAGACATAGGAGGTGGGATTGCCGCGGCCGGACTTCGCCGTCACCTTCATGTCGGTGCCGGTCTTCATGGCGGCGATCAGCACCGGCTCCTCGGCGGCATTCTCGACCCAGGCCGATTTGCCGCGGGTGAACATCGAAAACGTCTTCTTGTCGATGGTCACGGTGGCCTTGGAGCCGTCCTGGAAATTGTAGCCGGCAATGAATTGCGGCTCGTAGGACACTTGCTGGCCGGGCCGCTGGCTGACGAAGAAGAACATGTCGCCATGGTCGAGCGTAGGCGGCTGCTTGTCGGTCGGCACGGTCAGGACATAGCAGACCTTGCCGCCCGATGCCTGGTAGCTGTAGGTGCCCCAGGCATTGTGCTGGCCGATCTTGGTCGCCGACTGCGCCAGCGCCGGCGCTGCCACGGCCACCAGGACCAGGCTCGAAACTAGTGCAATCAATCCGCGCATCGCTTTTCCCGTATTCCAAATGGTGCGGAGGCAGGCCGGCATGGCGTCCTGCCCGTCGCTTCATTTTGATTTAATCTGGGT
>NZ_RZOL01000543.1:0-3277 GCF_004022985.1 Mesorhizobium sp. M7A.F.Ca.ET.027.02.1.1
CCGCCAAGCACATCATCCTGGCGACCGGCGCGCGACCACGCGCGCTGCCCGGCATCGAGCCGGACGGAAAGCTGATCTGGACCTATTTCGAGGCCATGGTGCCGAAGGAGATGCCGAAGTCGCTGCTGGTCATGGGATCAGGCGCCATCGGCATCGAATTCGCCTCCTTCTACCGGACCATGGGCGCCGAGGTGACGGTGGTCGAGCTGCTGCCGGCGGTGATGCCGGTCGAGGATGCCGAAGTCTCGAAATTCGCGCAGAAGCAGTTCGAGAAGCAAGGCATGAAGATCATCCTCGAAGCCAAGGTGACCAAGGTCGAGAAGGGTCCCAATTCGGTCACGGCGCATGTCGAGATGAAGGACGGCAAGGTCGAGAAGATCACCGCCGATCGCATGATCTCGGCCGTCGGCGTCCAGGGCAACATCGAGGGCCTCAGGCTTGAGGCGCTAGGCGTGAAGACCGAGCGCGGCTGCATCGTCATCGACGGCTACGGCAAGACCAATGTGCCGGGCATCTACGCCATCGGCGATGTCGCCGGCCCGCCGATGCTCGCCCACAAGGCCGAACATGAGGGGGTCGTGTGCATCGAGAAGATCGCTGATTTTCCTGGCGTGCATGCCACCGACAAGCTGAAGATTCCGGGCTGCACCTACTGCAATCCGCAGGTCGCCTCGGTTGGCCTGACGGAAGCCAAGGCCAAGGCCGAGGGCAAGGACATCCGCGTCGGGCGCTTCCAGTTCGCCGCCAATGGCAAGGCCATTGCGCTCGGCGAGGATCAGGGTTTCATCAAGACCATCTTCGACAAGAAGACCGGTCAATTGCTCGGCGCCCACATGGTCGGTGCCGAAGTGACCGAACTGATCCAGGGCTTTGTCGTGGCGATGAACCTGGAGACGACCGAGGAAGAGCTGATGCACACCATCTTCCCGCACCCGACGCTGTCGGAGATGATGAAGGAAAGCGTGCTCGACGCCTATGGCCGCGCGCTCAACGCCTGATAGATTGAAAGCGCTTCTACAGATGGAACCCGGCGGCAAGGTACTTCGTTTGCGGATGCGTTTTCACGCATCACACAAGGAGAAGGCATATGCACCTGAATGGCGTCGGCTGGATAGCAGCCATCATCATCGGCGGCCTGGCAGGCTGGCTCGCCGAAATGTTCATGAAGAGCGACACCGGCATCTTCATGAACATCGTTATGGGCATCGTCGGCGCGGTCGTGCTGAACGCCATTCTGCAGGCTCTCAATTTTGGCCCGTTCGGCGTCGGCTGGATTGCCTATCTGATCACCGGCTTTATCGGTGCCTGCCTGCTGATCTGGGCCGGGCGTCTGGTGCGTCGTTAGCATCACTGAAAAGCTGCCATGCGAAAAAGGCTGTTGCGGCATGCGCCGCGGCGGCCTTTTTCTTTGCGTTGAAAAGTCCTAGATGACGTTATGACAGCGAACGCCTGACTGGCGTCGCGAATGAACCAGGTTTCCCGATGGTCACTGTCCTCGATACGATCGCCAACGCCCCGCGCTTGCGGCATCCGGAAAAGGCGCACAAGCCTGATCAGGATGTGCTGCGCAAGCCCGACTGGATCCGCGTCAAGGCGCCGGTGTCGAAGGGCTATGCCGAAACGCGCGAAATCGTCAAATCGCACAAGCTGGTGACGGTCTGCGAAGAGGCCGGCTGCCCCAACATCGGCGAATGCTGGGAAAAGAAGCACGCCACCTTCATGATCATGGGCGAGATCTGCACCCGCGCCTGCGCCTTCTGCAACGTCGCCACGGGCATTCCAACCGCGCTTGACCCGGATGAGCCGGCCCGTGTCGCGCATGCGGTCAAGCAGATGGGCCTTACCCATGTCGTCATCACCTCGGTCGACCGCGACGATCTCGCCGATGGCGGTGCGCAGCATTTCGCCGAAGTCATTCGCGCCATCCGGGCGGCAACGCCGCTGACGACGATCGAAATCCTGACGCCCGACTTCCTGCGCAAGGACGGCGCGCTGGAGGTCGTCGTGGCCGCCAAGCCCGACGTCTTCAACCACAATCTCGAAACCGTACCGTCGAACTATCTGACGGTTCGTCCGGGCGCCCGCTATTTCCATTCGATCCGGCTGTTGCAGCGGGTCAAGGAGCTTGATCCGTCGATCTTCACCAAGTCCGGCATCATGGTGGGGCTGGGCGAAGAACGGAATGAAATCCTGCAGCTGATGGACGATCTGCGGTCCGCCAATGTCGACTTCATGACCATCGGCCAGTACCTGCAGCCGTCGAAGAAGCACCATCCGGTGATCCGCTTCGTCACTCCGGAGGAGTTTAAATCTTTCGAGACGATCGGCCGGACCAAGGGTTTCCTGCTGGTGGCGTCCAGCCCGCTGACGCGTTCGTCGCATCACGCCGGCGACGATTTCGCCAAGCTGCGTGCGGCACGGGAAGCGATTCTCAAGAAAACAGCTTAACCCGCTGGTTTCATGCCAAAATTCGAAGCCACCCGACGCGTATCCCATACACCCGAGCAGATGTTCGCGCTGGTCGCCGATGTTGAATCCTATCCGCAATTCCTGCCGCTTTGCGAAGCGCTGACGGTTCGCTCGCGCAAGGAGCGTGACGGGCGCACGGTTCTGCTTGCCGACATGAGCATCGGCTACAAGGCGATCCGCGAAACCTTCACGACGCAGGTGCTGCTGAAGCCCGCCGAGAACACCATCGACGTGAAGTACATCGACGGGCCGTTCAAATATTTGAGCAACGTCTGGCGTTTCGAAGCGGACGGCGCCGGGTGCACCGTCCGCTTCTTCATCGACTACGAGTTCAAGAGCCGTATTCTGGGCGCGGTCATGGGGACCATGTTCGATCGCGCCTTCCGCATGTTCGCCGAAGCCTTTGAGAAGCGCGCCGACGTCATCTACGGTGCAGCACCCCGGGTCCAGGGTTAGCCGAGTGCTTGCAGGCCCAGCTCCAGCGCTTGCCGGACCGTTTCGCGGCGAATGAAATCGCGGCCTTTGTCTGCAAAGAGCTGGTGCTCGGCGACAATCGGTCGGCCGTCCAGCGCAACCCCGAACCAGACCAGGCCGACCGGTTTTTCCGCCGAACCGCCGCCAGGCCCAGCGATCCCGGTGACCGCCAGGGTCAGCCCGGCGCGCGAACGGGCAAGCGCGCCTGCCGCCATTTCAATCGCAGTCTCGCGCGAAACCGCGCCATGCGCCCCGAGCGTGGCGGCGGAAACACCGAGCATGTCCATCTTGGCTTCGTTGGAATAGGTGATGAAGCGGCGATCGATCGCGGCGG
>NZ_RZOL01000544.1:0-3222 GCF_004022985.1 Mesorhizobium sp. M7A.F.Ca.ET.027.02.1.1
ACCTCGCACAATTTGTCGACGATAGCCTTGGGCGTCGGCAGGTCCGGATTGCCCATGCCGAGGTCGATGATGTCGGCGCCACGCGATCGGGCGCTGGCCTTGAGCCGGTTGACCTGCTCGAACACGTAAGGCGGAAGCCGGCGAACCTTGTGAAATTCTTCCATGGCAGTTCCAGACAGCGAAGGGGGTGTTGGGCGCGCGCTATATACTTATTTGCAGGTAGGGTCGAGGGCGGGGTCGCATTTGGCTTCGATCTGCTTCAGCGTTTCGTCGCCATGCTTCTTGGCCAGATCCGTCAGCGCCGCCTGGTTGGCGACCTTCGGGCCGCCGCCCTTTGCCGCCTGCGCATTCTCATCCGCCTTCAATTGCGCGAGCTTGGCGTTCTTCTCGGCTTCGGTGAACTGAGGCGCCGCCACTTGCGGCTTGATGTTCAGGTTCGGAAAGGTGCCGGTATCCTTCGGCCCCGTACCCGCAGCGACAGGCGTCGGGCCATTCGTGTTGGTGCTCGAGCACCCGGCAATCCCGATGAGGACGATCGCCGCGCCGATGCGGCAAAAATGTCCAGCACCGAAAAAAACAGTTTCGCCAATATTAATCGTCATATTGTTTCCTTGGCAGCCGAGGTAGAGCGAGATTGGCCCGGTCGGATGTCCCATGTTAATATGTCAAGAAAAGGCCTCGGGAGGAACCCCGCCAACCATGTCCAAAACACCCGATTCGGTCAAAGCGGAAGATGACGAGCCTTCGACCGTCGAGCAATATCTGGTGAAGGACCCGGAACGCTTCGCCCTGAACATGGCGCGCATGATCGAGCAGGCCGGCAAGGCCGCTTCCGCCTGGGCCGAGCCGCGCGAAAAAGGCGACGTGC
This sequence comes from Mesorhizobium sp. M7A.F.Ca.ET.027.02.1.1, assembly GCF_004022985.1. Taxonomy (NCBI): domain Bacteria; kingdom Pseudomonadati; phylum Pseudomonadota; class Alphaproteobacteria; order Hyphomicrobiales; family Phyllobacteriaceae; genus Mesorhizobium; species Mesorhizobium sp. M7A.F.Ca.ET.027.02.1.1. The sequence continues at coordinate 869 of NZ_RZOL01000544.1, forward strand.
GCGACCATGTCGCTGAGCCCGTTGTCGATATGGTGAAGACCTTTTCCAAGCTCAGCGAATACTGGCTTGCCGATCCGCAGCGCGCGCTGGAAGCGCAGACGCGGCTGTTCTCCGGCTATATGACGGTCTGGGCCAACGCCATTCAGCGCACCAGCAACGCCGCGCAAGACACCGAAGACGCGGTCAAGCCGGAGCGCGGCGACAAGCGGTTCCTCGACCCGGAATGGGGCCGCAACGCCTTCTTCGATTTCCTCAAGCAGGCCTATCTCGTCACCTCGCGCTGGGCGGCCGATCTGGTCGAGCACGCCGAAGGCCTTGACGAGCACACCCGCCACAAGGCCGGCTTTTACGTCAAGCAGGTGTCCAACGCCATCTCGCCGTCGAATTTCATCCTGACCAATCCGGAACTGTTCCGTGAAACCGTCGCGTCGAACGGCGAAAACCTGGTGCGCGGCATGAAGATGCTGGCCGAGGACATCGCCGCCGGCAAGGGCGACCTGAAGCTGCGGCAGGCCGACTACTCGCCCTTCGAGATCGGCAGGAACATCGCCACCACTCCTGGCAAGGTGGTCGGCCGCAGCGACGTCGCCGAAATCATCCAGTACGACCCGGCGACCGAGACGGTGCTCAAGCGGCCCTTGCTGATCTGCCCGCCATGGATCAACAAATTCTACATCCTCGATTTGAACCCGCAGAAATCCTTCATTCGCTGGGCGGTTGAACAGGGCCACACCGTGTTCGTCATCTCCTGGATCAATCCGGACGAGCGCCACGGCACCAAGAGTTGGGAAGCCTATATCCGCGAGGGTCTGCAATACGGCCTCGACACCGTCGAGAAAGCCACCGGCGAACGCGACGTCAACGCGATCGGCTATTGCGTTGGCGGCACGCTTCTGGCGGCGGCACTGGCGCTGATGGCGCAAGAGGGCGACGACCGCATAAAATCGGCTACCTTCTTCACCACGCAGGTCGACTTCACCTATGCAGGCGACCTGAAAGTGTTCGTCGACGAAGAACAGGTCGCCGCTGTGGAAAAGTCGATGAGCGAAAAGGGCTATCTCGACGGCACCAAGATGGCGACCGCCTTCAACATGCTGCGCTCAGGCGACCTGATCTGGCCCTATGTCGTCAACAACTACATGCGCGGCAAGGATCCCCTGCCCTTCGACCTGCTCTACTGGAATGCAGATTCCACCCGCATGGCGGCGGCCAATCACTCTTTCTACCTGCGCAACTGCTATCTCGAGAACAACCTTTCGCAAGGCACGATGGAACTGGCGGGCCACACGGTCTCGCTTGGGGACATCACCATCCCGGTCTACAACCTCGCCTCCAAGGAAGATCACATCGCGCCGGCGCTTTCGGTGTTCCTCGGTTCGAAATATTTCGGCGGCACGGTCGAGTATGTGATGGCCGGGTCGGGCCATATCGCAGGGGTCGTCAATCCGCCGGCATCCAACAAATACCAGTACTGGACCGGGGGTACGCCGACGGGCGACTTCAGCCAGTGGATAGCCAATGCCACCGACCATCCAGGATCCTGGTGGCCGCACTGGCAAGACTGGATAGAGGCCAAGGACAACACCCGCGTGCCTGCCCGCAAACCGGGCAAGCATATGAAAACCTTGGGTGATGCTCCCGGCACCTATGTGAAAGTACGTGTGTAACGGACTGTAATGTGTGGTGAGTTGACGGACCGCCAAAAGCGGGCGAAATGGTGTCGTCAACCATCAAGCGGCCGTAATTCGGCAATCACCGCAAAAATACTTCCAGGCTTGCGGATTTGACACAGGTCTCGTTTCCGGATCGGAGACAAAGGTCACCCTGGCATCGACGCATGCGTGTGGCGCCAAGGATATACCGACCGGACATCGAGGGGGAATTTGACTTTGAAATCAGCAGGATGGAGCCTCGCAAAGGGAGAACGCCGCGCCATTGTGGCAGCGCTCTGCTCCTTGCTTCTGGCCTCCTGCACTTCGGCTGGCGACCCGACAATGTCGGTCGGAATGCCCGGTTACAATGCCACCGCATCGGATATGAATGCCGCCTCAAGTGGCAAGTCGGCCGCTGTCGCCGATTCGTCCGAGATCACGACCGAGCAGTCGACCGTGATGACGAGCGATACGGCGCTGCCTGAAAAAGTCGCCTACGTGCCTATGTCCAAACCGGGAGCTGCCTTTCCGCTGACCACGCCGGCGGGCGCCGAAACCATCGTTGGAAACACGCCGCAATCGCTGACGCAGCAGGCACAGACCGCGCAGCAAACCGACGCGGTCGCCCAGCAGATTGCCGCGGTCGACGGCGACGTGGCGGCGCCGAAGCCCGCTGCCGCTCCGGCCATGAACAACCCGGTC
>NZ_RZOL01000545.1:0-3220 GCF_004022985.1 Mesorhizobium sp. M7A.F.Ca.ET.027.02.1.1
CATGAAGGACACGGCAAGGCCGGCAAGGATCAGCCGCTCCGGGCCTTGCCCCCTCACCCGCGCAACCAGCAGCAGGACGACACCGGCAGCCAATATGCCGCCGGTGAAGGCCGCGACCGGCAATGTCCAGATGCCGAAACTGTCTCCGAAGACGGTGATGACGGAAACCGCACCCGCGGCGGCGCCCGACGACAGGCCGAACAGGAACGGGTCGGCAAGGTCGTTGCGGGTCACCGTCTGCAGCAGCGCACCGACGACGCCGAGACCGGCCCCGACGCAGATGGCCAGGACCGTGCGCGGCAGCCGCAGATCGACGACGATCTTGCCGACCGGCCCGGACACGTCGTGCCCACTGAAGCCGATTGCGCGGCCAAGTGCTGCAACAACGTCGGTCAGCGGGATCAGCGTCGAGCCATAGGCGATCGACAGCAATGCGAGAGCAGCGATCGCCGCCGCTCCCACCAGCATGGCCAGTGCGAATGCCGGATGGCGCAAACCTGGAAATGCGTCGTGTCTGTCAGGACGCGTGCGACGCACTTCCAGGATCTTTTGCTCATGCATGTCGTTGCCCCAAAACCGCTGCGCACTTTTGGGCGACAGGCATCAAAACGCTTCCGGATGCATGGCCTTGGCGATTTTGTCGATCGCTTCGATATTGGCGGGTCCGGGTGTCAGTTCGGCATAGCGCAGGGCGACGAAGCGCTCGTTCTTGACCGCGTCCGTCTCTTTCATGGCCGGATGGACCTTCAGGAAATCGAGCAGCTTCTTGTAGCCGCCGCCATCCTGGTAATCGAGCAGGATGAGGAATTGCGGATTGCGCGACGCCACCGTTTCCCAGTCCGTGTTGCCCCAGCTGGTGTCCATGTCGGCCATGATGTTGTCGCCGCCGGCGGCTGATATCATGGCGCTGGGGATGGCGAACTTGCCTGCGGTGAAGGGCTTGTCCTCGCCGGAATCATAGAGAAACACTCGCGTTGCCTTGCCGTTGCCGACCTTGGCGGTGATGTCGGCGAGCCGCGTCTTCCAGCCGGCAACAAGCTTCTCCGCCTCGGCCTCCTTGCCGAAGATCTTGCCCAGCTTTTCGACGTCGCCATAGAGCAGGTCCATCGAGGCGGCTGGGCGGCTCTTGTCGAGATGCACGCAGCTTTCCGTCAGCACCAGCGTCTTGATGCCGTGCGGAGCAAGCGTATCGGGTGTCACCTCGCCGCCCGGCTTCATGCCGTAATACCAGCCGGCGAAGAAGAAATCCGGCTCGACCGCGACGAGGTTTTCGAGCGTCGGATATTTCGGCGCCAGTTCCGGGATCGAACCCTGCTCGGCCTTGAATTCGGGACCCACCTTGTACCATCCAGTGATGCCGGTCAGGCCGACGATCGACGGCTGCAGTTTCAGCGCGAAAGCCATCTCGGCCATGTTGAGATCCTGGATGACGGCGCGCTTCGGCGGTGCATCGAAGGTCAGCGGCTTGCCGCAGCTGTCGACCGTGACCGGGAAGGCCAGGGCTGTCGAGGCCAGCAGCGAGAGGACAAGCGAAAGGGCCAGGCGTTTCACGGGTTTGCTCCTTGTGGATGGGATTGGGTCGACTACGAAATGGCTTCAATCACGTCGGCGGCGCGGCACGGTTCGGCACATCGAACACCGTCAGTTCGCGGTCTTCGGTCGGATGGCGCAGACGCAGCACATCGATGCCGAAAATCTCGCGGATCAGCTTTTGGGTCAGCGCTTCGCGCGGTGCGGCGAGCGCTTGCAGACGGGCATGGTTCATCACCGCCACCCTGGTGGCGAACGGTGCCACCAGCGCCAGATCGTGCAGCACCGCGATCACCGTCATCTCGAAGCCTGCCACGAGGTCGAGCAGTTCGCCGCGGGCACGCGGGTCGAGATGGTTGGTCGGCTCGTCGAGGAACAGGATTTTTGGCTGCTGGGCGATGGCGCGCGCAAGTTGGGCGCGCTGGCGCTCGCCGCCCGACAGCGAGCCGATGATGCGGCCAAATAGCGGCAGCAGGCCGGTCCGGCGCAGTGCATCGACGACGATCTCGCGCTCCTCGCTCCTGCGCCGCAGCCCGGCGTGCGGAACCCGGCCAAGCTCGACATAGTCGATCACCGCCAGCCGCGGATCGGGCTGGTCGGTCTGGCCGACCACGGCAATGTGCAGCGCCCGTTCGGCGGCTGAAATCCTGTCCAGGCGGCGCCCGCCGAGCTTCACCTCGCCGGAGCTCGGACGCAGCATGCCCGACAGCATGCGCAGCAGCGTCGTCTTGCCGGCGCCGTTGGGACCGATGATGGCAAGGCGATCGCCGGCGGCCACCGAGAAGCTGACCGCCTGAACCAGATCCCGCCCATTCGCCGTGACGCAGAGGTCACGGGCTTCGAGAAGCGCTACGGTCATCGGCTGCTGCCCGCCGGCTTGCCGGGACGGCAAAGCGTATATACGACGATGCGATGGATGGAGCCGTCCAACTTTCCGTCACTTTCCAAAACTGGCGACGGAAGGAAGCTGGCGAACCGGCCGACAAGGCCGGGATTCGCGTTTCCTCCCGGCACACCCCGTCCGGTCAACTCAGTGATGGCAGGTCTCCTGGCTCACGGGTCGTTGCGCCATCCAGCCTTCCCAGCCTTGCCGGCCAGTGGCATTCACGGATTTTGCTCGCCGCTTACAGTTGCGGGGGCAGCCACGGTCTCGACCTGAGCAGGCCTCACCGTGTTCCCTTTTCACCCCTCGCCTTTCGACTCGGGGACCATCACCGCTTCAGCGTAGATTTGCGCCGATCGCTTCGCAATGGATTTCTCGGACGGAGTGGTGGGCCAGCTAAGGGAAACAGGCATCGCATGCTCTCTTTATGTAATAATATAACATACCTAAGAGATGACGCCGGTCGCTGTCAAGCGAAAGCTCATGGGGCGGTTGGCCGGATGGCGACCGGCATCGGCGCAGATTGCACGGGATGCGCAATTTCGATCAAACTGGCCGTGCCAGGAAACGGCAGGATGATCTGGCCAATGCGAGGAGAAAATGGACCCGACCGAGAAAGCGCTGTGGTTCGTCGAAAGCCATCTGCCGGAGGCGATCTCGCTTGATGATGTCGCGCAAAGCAGCGGCGTGTCGCGTTTTCATGTGACGCGCGCCTTCGGCGCCGCCACCGGCCGGTCGGTGATGGGCTACATGCGCTCACGCCGGCTGACCGAGGCGGCGCGCAAGCTGGCGGGCGGGGCGCCCGAC